>CADEEN010000001.1 GCA_902826345.1 uncultured Burkholderiales bacterium
CGCCGCTCATGAAGCCTTCCAGGATCCACACCGCCAGCGGCACGTTGAACAGCAGATGGGCCAAGGCCACGGCGATGTGCGTGTCCATCAGGCCGAGCGTCGTGTAGAGCTGGAAGAACGGCAGCAGGAAGACCGCCGGCGGCGTCATGCGGTTGGTCAGCAGCCAGAAGAAGACATGCTTGTCGCCGAGAAAGCGGTAGCGTGAGAACGCATACGCCGCCGGCAGCGCGACGACGAGCGAGATCACCGTGTTGATGGCGACGTAGATCAGCGAGTTGATGTAGCCCGAGTACCAGGAGACGTCGGTGAAGATGGTCCTGTAGTGGTCGAGCGTGAAGTCCTGTGGCCACAGGCTGAACGACGACAGGATCTCGACGTTCGTCTTGAACGACATGTTGACCATCCAGTACACCGGCAGGATGGCGAAGATCAGATACGCGACGAGGAACAGCGTGCGCTTACGCATGGCCCTGCTCCTTGTCCGCGGTGCCGACGCGCTGCATCCAGTTGTAGAGGATGAAGCACAGCAGCAGGATGATGAGGAAGTAGATCAGCGAGAACGCCGCCGCGGGGCCGAGGTCGAACTGGCCGACCGCCTTCTGCGTCAGGTACTGCGACAGGAACGTCGTCGCATTGCCCGGCCCGCCACCGGTGAGCACGAAGGGCTCGGTGTAGATCATGAAGCTGTCCATGAAGCGCAGCAGCACGGCGATCATCAGCACGCCGCGCAGCTTGGGCAGCTGGATGTAGCGGAAGACGGCGAACTTGGACGCGCCGTCGATGCTCGCCGCCTGGTAGTAGGCGTCGGGAATCGCGCGCAGGCCGGCGAAGCACAGCAGCGCGACCAGCGGCGTCCAGTGCCAGACGTCCATCAGCAGCACGGTCAGCCACGCATGCGTCGCGTTGCCGGTGTAGCTGTAGTCGACGCCGAGCGCGGCGAAGGCGGCGCCCATCAGGCCGATGTCGGCGCGGCCGTAGATCTGCCAGATCGTGCCGACGACGTTCCACGGAATCAGCAGCGAGATCGCGATCACGACCAGCACGGCGGAAGATTTCCAGCCGGTGGCCGGCATCGACAGCGCGAGTGCGATACCAAGCGGGATCTCGACCAGCAGCACCGACAGCGAGAACAAAATCTGCCGGCCGAGCGCTCCTTGCAGGTCGTCGTCGCGCATCACCGACTTGAACCACTCGGTGCCGACGAAGACGCGGCGCTCGGGGCTGATGATGTCCTGCACCGAGTAATTCACGACCGTCATCAGCGGCAGGATCGCCGAGAAGGCTACGCACAGGATGACGGGCAGGATGAGGAACCAGGCCTTCTGATTCACTGGTTTCATGCGACGAGCTCCTCGTCTTTGTAGAAGCAGGTGTGCGTGCCGACGAGGCCGAGCCAGACCTCGGCGCCGACCTTCGGGATCGCCTGATCGGCGCTGAGCCGCGCTCTGACGAGCACACCGTCGGCAACCGTCGCTGTCAGCAACCAGTACGTGCCGATGTCCTGCGCCTGCGTCACGGTGGCCGGCAACGCACCCGCGGCGTTGGCCGCGGCCAGCGTCACGTACTCCGGCCGCACGCCGAGTGTCGTCGCACCCGCCGGCGCACCCGGCAGCAGCGACACCGGCAGGAAGTTCATGCCCGGCGAGCCGATGAAGTGGCCGACGAAGGTGTGGCGCGGGCGCTCGAACAACTGCGAGGCCGTGCCGATCTGCACCGCGCGGCCGCGCGTCATCACCACCACCTGATCGGCGAAGGTCAGCGCCTCGACCTGGTCGTGCGTCACATACACCAGCGTCAGCTTCAGCTCGTTGTGGATCTGCTTCAACTTGCGCCGCAGTTGCCACTTCAGGTGCGGGTCGATCACCGTCAGCGGCTCGTCGAACAGCACCGCGCTCACGTCCTCGCGCACCAGGCCGCGGCCGAGCGAGATCTTCTGCTTGGCATCGGCCGCGAGGCCGGCGGCGCGCTTGTCGAGCTGCGCCGACAGCTCCAGCATCTCGGCGACCTTGCCGACGCGCTGCTTGATGCGATCGGCGGGCACGCCGCGGTTCTTCAGCGGGAAGGCGAGGTTCTCGGCCACCGTCATCGTGTCGTAGATCACCGGGAACTGGAACACCTGCGCGATGTTGCGCTGCTGTGGTGTCTTGTCCTTGACTTCAGCGCCGTCGAACTTCACGCCGCCCTGCGATGGTTTGACCAAGCCCGAGACGATGTTGAGCAGCGTCGTCTTGCCGCAGCCCGAGGGGCCGAGCAACGCATAGGCGCCGCCATCGTCGAAGGTCATCTTCAAGGGCAGCAGCGCATAGTCTTCGTCGCGCTGCGGGTTCAGCTTGTAGGCGTGGGCCAGATCGAGGTCGATGCGGGCCATGTCAGATGCCCTCCTTCTTCGGCGCGATAAGCAGGTCGCCCTTGGCGTCGAAGACATGCACGGCAGACGGGTCGAGGTAGAGCGTGAGTGGTGCGCCGAGCGTGAACTCGTGGACGCCGGTGAGCTGTGCGACAAGTTCGCCCAAAGCGGTGCCGACGTGGACGAAGGTGTCGGAGCCGGCGATTTCCGCCAGCTCGACGCGGCCCGGCAATGACACATCGCTCGGCCGCTGCGTGATGCGCAGCGCGCTGGCGCGGATGCCGATGGTGAGGTCCGCCCCGCTCATCCGCTCTCCCTGGGCGCGTCGAAGGGCTTCGACCAGCAGCGCCCCGACCGGGTTGGTCTGCGCACCACCCTCGATCAGATTCATCGGCGGATCACTGAACGCCCGCGCGACGCGGATCGACTTCGGCCGGTGGAACACCTCGGCCGTCGGCCCGTACTGCAACAGCTCGCCGGCGTCCATGACAGCGGTGTAGCCGCCGAGAAGCAGCGCTTCGGTGGGTTCGGTGGTGGCGTAGACGACGGTCGAGGTGCCGGCCGCGAAGAGCTGCGACAACTCATCGCGCAACTCCTCGCGCAGCTTGTAGTCGAGGTTCACCAGTGGCTCGTCGAGCAGCATCAGCGGCGCGTTCTTCGCCAGAGCCCGCGCCAGCGCGACACGCTGCTGTTGGCCGCCGGACAGCTCGGCCGGCAGGCGCTTCAGGAAGGGCTCGATGTGCAGCTTGGCCGCGAGTTGATTGACGCGCGCGTCGATGCCTTCTTCACCGCGCAGCTTCAACGGTGAAGCAATGTTGTCGGCCACCGTCATCGACGGGTAGTTGATGAACTGCTGATAGACCATCGCCACGTTGCGCTCGCGCACCGGCAAGCCCGTCACGTCCACACCGTCGGCTTTGATGCGGCCCTTGCCCGGCACGTCCAGGCCCGCCATCAGGCGCATCAGAGTGGTCTTGCCGGCCTGCGTGGCGCCGAGCAGAACGGTCACCGCTCGCGGCGCCAGCGTGAGGTCGAGCGGGTACAGATGCACCTGCGCACCGACGCTCTTCTCGATGCGTTCGAGCCTCAGTTCCATGATGGCTCTGCTGGCGCGGTGGCCGCACGTGGCGATGTTGCGGCCACGTCGCCCCAATGCGCGCCGCACCAAGCCTCGACCGACATGCGTTGCTCGCGCGTCAGGTGCAGGCCGAGTTTGGTTCGACGCCACAACACGTCGCCAGCGCTCCTCGCCCATTCGTGGCGATGCAGATGGTGCAGCTCGCTCTCGAACAGCCCGGGCGCAACTTCGGCGCCCGGGCCCTGCGACAGCAGCGCGTCGGCGCGCGAGCCGTAGCTTCGCGCGAGGCGCCGACACAGCGCCGGCGGCCGCTCGGGGTGACGCGAGCGCAGCGCATGGACAAAACGTTCGAAGTCGGCGACCAGATCGCGCGACGCCTTCGATGCAAAGTCGCCGCCGGGCAGATGGCACCCCGCTGTCCACGCGCCGCGCGTGAGGCCGAGCGGTGCGGCCAGCGCGTCGGCCGCCTCTTCGGCGAGCTTGCGAAAAGTAGTGATCTTGCCGCCCCAGACCGACAGCAGCGACGCTTGCGAGGTGTCGAGTTCGAGCGAGTAATCGCGCGTCACGGCGGACGGATCGCCGGACTCGTCGTCGAGCAAAGGC
Organism: uncultured Burkholderiales bacterium; assembly: GCA_902826345.1. GTDB lineage: Bacteria > Pseudomonadota > Gammaproteobacteria > Burkholderiales > Burkholderiaceae_C > CADEEN01. The sequence goes on from CADEEN010000001.1 coordinate 4,029, forward strand.
CTCACGCCCGAGTAGCTCCAGACCACGTCGGCCGGCACGACGGAGCGCTCGAAGTAGCGGCTGGCTTGCTCGCAAAGGTAGCTCGTTTCCGCCGCATCGATGCGCGCCGCGCCGATGGCCCCAGTGTGCTCGACGTCGGTGGTGCCGATCAGCGTGAACTCGCCTTCGTAGGGAATCGCAAAGATGATGCGCTTGTCCGGGTTCTGAAAAATATACGCGTGGTCGTGCTCGAAGAGTTTCTTGACGACGATGTGGCTGCCTTTGACGAGGCGCAGCGACTTGCGTTGCGCCGCATGCGCATGGTCGGCGAGGAACTGCGCCGCCCACGGCCCGGCGGCATTGACGAGCGAGCGCGCCGTCACGGCGTGGGTTTCACCAGCGCTGCTCTGCAGTTGCACCTGCCACGCCGACGCGCCGCGCCGCGCGTCGGTGCAGCGCCAGCGCGTCAGCACCGTCGCGCCATGCTCGGCAGCGTCCAGCGCGTTCAGCACGACGAGCCGCGCGTCGTCGACCCAGCCATCGGAATACACGAAGCCCTTGGTGAAGCCACGCTTGAGCGGTGCGCCCGCGGCGTGTTTGCGCAGATCGACGGTGCGCGATCCCGGCAGCACCTCGCGGCGCGCCAGATGGTCGTACAGAAACAGTCCGGCGCGGATCATCCACACCGGCCGCATGCCGGGATCGTGCGGCATGACGAAGCGCAGCGGCCACATGATGTGCGGCGCGCTCTTGAGCAGCACCTCGCGCTCGGCCAACGCTTTGCGCACGAGCGAAAACTCGTAATGCTCGAGGTAGCGCAGCCCACCGTGAATCAACTTGGTGGAGCACGACGACGTGTGCGAGGCGAGGTCGTCCTGCTCGCACAGCAGCACGGAAGCGCCGCGCCCGGCCAGATCGCGCGCGATGCCGGCGCCGTTGATGCCGCCGCCGACGACGAGCACGTCGCAACTCGCCGGCAGGGTGTTGCCGGGGCGGGGTGGGTGCGGGAGCGCAGCGTTCAAGGGATCGAGAGGATCGTTCGTTATTGTTCGTTTGTAGCCGTTTCGTTTTCTCTTTACACCCAGGATTTCCCGAATGAGCTTTCGAATTGCTTCGTTTAGCCTCGGCGCCCATGAGCCCCAACCCGCGTCAGGCCGAGCTGGTCGAAGAAGTGCTGCGCGTCGGCGCGATGTCGGTCGAAGCGCTGGCCGAGCGCTTCAACGTCACGCTGCAGACCGTGCGCCGCGACGTCAAGTTGCTCTCCGACGCCGGCCTGCTGGCGCGGTTTCACGGCGGCGTGCGCGTGCCGAGCTCGACCACCGAGAACCTCGCCTACCGGCAGCGCCAGCGACTTAACGAAAGCGCCAAGCAGCGCATCGCACGCGCGGTGGCCAAGGCGGTGCCCGACAACTGTTCGCTGATCATCAACATCGGCACGACGACCGAAGCGATTGCGCGCGCGCTGATGCAGCACAAGGGCCTGCGCGTCATCACCAACAACCTGAACGTGGCGGCGATCCTGTCGGACAACCCGGACTGCGAGGTCATCGTCGCCGGCGGCGTGGTGCGCGCGCGCGACCGCGGCATCGTCGGCGAGGTCACGCTCGACTTCATCCAGCAGTTCAAGGTCGACATCGGCCTGATCGGCATCTCGGCGATCGAGGCCGACGGCACGCTGCGCGACTTCGATTACCGCGAGGTCAAGGTGGCGCAGGCGATCACGCGGCACTCGCGCCAGGTCTGGCTGGCCGCCGACCACAGCAAGTTCAACCGGCCGGCGATGGTCGAACTGGGTCGCCTGGCGCAAGTCGATACGCTCTACACCGACGCCGTGCCGCCGGCGCCGTTTCCGGCGTTGCTGGCGGAAGCCGGTGTGCAATGCGTGATCGCCGATTGAAGGACCGCCATGCCTGACCATCTTCTTGCCCTCGACCAAGGCACGTCGAGCTCGCGCGCCATCGTCTTCCACCGCGACGGGCGCATCGTCGCGATGGCGCAGCGCGAGTTTCGCCAGATCTTTCCGCAGCCGGGCTGGGTGGAGCACGACGCCAACGAGATCTGGGCCACGCAACAGGCGGTGGCGATGGAGGCCCTCTTCAAGGCGCAGCTGAACGCCACCGACATCGCCGCCATCGGCATCACCAACCAGCGCGAGACCACGCTGCTGTGGAATCGCAAGACCGGCCAGCCGATCGCCAACGCCATCGTCTGGCAAGACCGGCGCACGGCCGCGTTCTGCGAACAGTTGAAGGCGCAGGGCCTGGAGCCGATGGTGCAGCGCTCGACGGGGCTGCGCATCGACTCGTATTTCTCCGGCACCAAGCTGCGCTGGCTGCTCGACCATGTGCCCAACGCGCACTTGCTGGCAGCACGAGGCGAACTTGCGTTCGGCACGATCGACAGCTGGCTGATGTGGAAGCTGACCGGTGGCCGCGTGCACGCCACCGACGTCAGCAACGCCTCGCGCACGATGCTGTTCGACATCCGCCACAACGCCTGGGATCACGAGTTGCTCAAGGCGCTGCACATCCCCGACAGCGTGCTGCCGCAGGTGCATCCGTCGTCGTTTCTGTTCGGCGAGACCGACGCGGCGTTGTTCGGCGCGCCGATCAAGATCGCAGGCGTGGCGGGCGATCAGCAGAGCGCATTGTTCGGGCAAGCCTGCTTCAAGGCGGGCTTGGCGAAAAACACCTACGGCACCGGCTGCTTCCTGCTCATGCACACCGGCGAGCGCTTCGAGTCGAGCGCGAACGGGCTGATCACTACATCCGCCGCGCAGCCGACGACGACGCCGGAGTACGCGCTCGAAGGCAGCGTCTTCGTCGCCGGCGCCGTCGTGCAGTGGTTGCGCGACGGCTTGAAGGCGATCGCCGGCAGCGGCGAAGTGCAGGCCTTGGCCGAGAGCGTGCCCGATGCCGGCGGCGTGATGTTCGTCCCGGCCTTCACCGGCCTGGGCGCGCCGTACTGGAACGCCGATGCGCGCGGCGCCATCGTCGGCCTGTCACGCGGCAGCACGGTGGCGCACATCGCGCGCGCGGCGCTGGAGAGCATCGCCTTTCAAAGCGCGGCGCTGCTGCAGGCGATGACCAAAGACACCGGCGCCGTCAGCGAGCTGCGCGTCGATGGCGGCGCCTGCGTCAACAACCTGCTGATGCAATTTCAGGCCGACCTGCTCGGCATCCCCGTCGTGCGCCCGAAGGTCACCGAGACGACGGCCCTCGGCGCCGCCTACCTCGCCGGCCTGGCGGTCGGCCTGTACAAGAACCTCGATGAACTGGCTGCGCAATGGCAGGTCGAGCGCCGCTTCCTGCCGACGATGCCACGCGAGCGTGCGGCGGAGTTGATGGCGAAGTGGGAGCACGCGGTGCGGCAGACTGTGGCGACGTGAGCGACGACGACATCGCGCAGGAGATCGTGCGCCAGTTGTCGCGCCGCGCGGCGGAATCTTCGATCTGCCCGTCCGAAGTGGCGCGGGCGTTGCAAAGCGATGAGGCCGCGTGGCGCGCGCTGATGTCGCAGGTGCGCGACGTGTCCGCCGCAATGCGAGCCGGCGGCCGCTTGCGCATCATGCGCGGTGGTTTGGATGTGCCGGACGACATGCTGCATCGCGGCGCCATTCGCTTGGCGCGCGGAGCCGACTTCGAAACATGAACGAAGTCTGCTCTGCGTCGGCAGTGATGTCAGTGCCGGTGTTGGCCGCCTCACCACTGCGATGAGCGCATCTGCAGAGTCCAGACACCCCGGTCCACCTTGTACACGGCAATCGATGCGTAGCGCTGCTCGCCTGCAGCGTCGAAGCGCATCTGCTCGTTGACACGGGCGCTCGGCTCCTTGGTCTTCAAGCGCTGGATCAGCTCGGCGGCCTTCAATGTCTCGGCCGACCGGGCTGCGCCCGTCAAGGCATAGACGGCGTCGTATGCATAGTGCGCCCCCCAGACCGGGGCGCCGCCGAATTTGGCACGGAAGGCTTCGACAAAGCGCCCGCCATTGACGAACTCCTGCGGGTCGATGGCCGTGGCCGTCGCGTACAGGTTCTTTACCGGCACAGGCGCCGCGGCCACGTTCTGATTGCGTGTCCCGTTGAGGCCGATCACGCTCACATCGGTGTGGCCGACCTCCTTCAGCGACGCAAACAAACTCTTGAGATGGGTGTCGCGTGAGAACAGGGCGATCGCATCCGCATTCACGGCCTTGATCCGTGCGGCCACCTCTTTCGACACCTCCGCCTTCGGCTCCACTGCGAAGGTGGCGGAGAGCCGTCCACCGCGCTTCTGGAGCTCTGCAGTGAAGTCTTTCAAACGTCCGTTGCCGAAGGCCGTGTCCTCGTGCACGACCACCACACGCTCGGCGCGCAGCGTTTCCTGCACGAAGGAGGCCACCGCCCGCATCTGCAAGTCGTCGTTGGCCAGCAGGCGCAACGTGTTGCCCTGGCCGCGAGACAGCAGGTCGGGCGCTGCAGCCGTGATGAAGTGCGGCAATCCCGCCTGCGCGACGACGGGAATGGCCTGCTGGGCCTGCGAGGTGTACAGCGGACCGATGACGGCGCTGACACCGCTTTGCACGAGTTCGAGCGCGCCGTCCTTCGCGCCCGTGTCGTCGCCTTTGTCGTCGACGCTGACGATGTCGACCCGAACGGGCCTGCCGTCGATCTTGAGTCCGGCGGCGTTGATCTCATCGGCGGCCAACGTCGCGCCGCGCAGCAGGTCCTTGCCGCGCACTTCGAAGTTGCCGGACTGCGGTGCCAACACGCCGATCTTCATGACCGGCGGGATCGGCGCCTCGCAAGCGCACAGGCCGAGCGCGAGCACCCACGCCGCCGACGTGTTCGCGCAGCGCATCAGAAGGCGTGGCGCAGGCCGACCTCGAACGCCCTGGAGCGGCCGCCGGCGGCCATGCCCGCGGTGCCCCCGGGCGGCGCCAGCGTCAATGCGCCGTCGTTGCCGATGCTGGCCACGGTGGTGTACAGCGCGCTGCGTCGCGACAGGTTGTACACGTAGCCCAAACCGATCTGCGTGGCGCCGTTGTCCGAGAGATCGTTCGCGCCGACGTTGCCGTCGAGGGACACCTTGTGCCAGGACAGGCGCAGCTCGCCGCGGCCGATCGGCGCGGTGGCGCCGAGCAAGAGGTTGGTCTGCTCGGCCTGGCTGTACTCGAAGCGACGCCAGGCGGCGCTGAGGCGCACGAAGCCGAGGCTGTAGGCGCCGCCGATCACCGCATCCTTGAACCTGCCATCGACGGTGAGGTCGTTCTCGCTGGTGGTGTAGGCCGCAGACACGCGCGCTGGCCCGCCGGCCCAGCCCAGGCGCACGCCGATCAGGCGATTCTTGCCTTGGGCCGCCGTGCCGCTGCCCTGCGGCGCGAGCATCACGCCGCCTTCGACGCCGCCGAGCCCACCCGGCAGCAGCAGTTGCACGGCATCGTTGGCGCGCACGGCGGTGTTGGGGTTGGTCGAAAACGCCGAGCGGATCGGCCCCGCGGGAGCGGACGAGATCAGGTTGGTCGAGCCGGCCACACCGACGTAGCTGAACGGGTCGTACACGCTCCAGCTGGTGTAGGAGGGAATGAAGTCTCTGCCGGCGCGAATCTCGCCGAGCGATCTGGACATCAGGCTGACCGTGGCGCGGCGGTCCCAGAACTGACCGACGACCGACGACGCCTGGCTGCCGGTGTTCAGCACGATGCCGTGCTCAAGATGAAAGCCTGCGCTCAGCCCGCCGCCGAGATCCTCGACGCCGCGAAAGAAGAGCCGGCTCGTCTGGTTGGCGCCGCTGACCATGGACTTGTTGGCGTCGCGCCCTTCGTTCTTGACATAGCGAAGGCCCAGGTCGGCCACGCCGCCGAGCGTGACGGACGACTGGGACAGCGCGGTGGGCGGCGCCAGCGCAGCAACGGCGAGTGCGAGCAAGGACCAGGAACGCTTCATGATTTGTCTCCTCCAGAGTGGTTTGAAAACGGGTCGTCCGCGGCCGGCTCGCGGAGCGCCTGCGGCAGCGCGCTCGGCAGCGCGCCCGGCACGCCCCGCCAGCCGTCGATGGCAAAGGGCAACGCCGCCACCTGCAGCGCCGAGGCCTGCGCCGCGGTGAACATGCCGCTCGCGTTGTCTTGTGCCAGTGCCTGCGGCAGCGTGCGCACGGCGGCGCAGGCCACGCCGGCCGCGCAAAGCGTCGCCTCGACGGCGGCGGCAGGCTTGTCGGCGAGCCAGCGCGAGAGCGCGCGCCCGAGGACGTCGTCGCTGTCGTCTTCGTGGCAGCCGATCTCGCGAGCCAGGGCCCGGCGCTGATGGTTCTCGTTGACCGCGAGCGCGAGCGCGCCATCGGCGGTGGGCCACACGCGCGACAGCGGCGCGCCACTGGCCGCCACGTTGCCGCGCGGCGCGCCACTGGCGTGGCCGTTGTGGACCCCGCTGGCCGCGCTGTGCATGAGACTCCAGGCGCCGTCGAGCAGACAGGCCTCGACGAGCGCACCCTGCCCCGTGCGCTCGCGCTGCAGCAGCGCCGCGAGCACGGCCAGGGCGGCGTTGCTGCCGGTGGCGTAGTCCACCACCGGCACGCCGGTCTTCACCGGGCCGGTGCCTTCGTCGCCGCTCGACGCCATCAGGCCGCTGGCCGCCTGGATCACGTGGTCGTACGCCGGCCAGTCCGCGCGCGTTCCGCTGCGGCCGTAGCCCGAGAGCGAGCACCACACCAGCCGCGGGTGACGTTCGCGGTAGTCGAGCGGCGCAAGACGCAACCGGGCCAGCGAGCTCGGGCGGAAGTTCTCCACCACCACGTCGGCGCTGGCCACCAGCTCGTCGAAGCGCGCGCGACCGACGGCGCTGGCCAGATCGACGAACTCGACCTGCTTGCCCGCGGCTTGCGCCACGTAGTCGGTGGACAGGCCCTGCCGGCCCAGCTCCGCGTTATCGCGTTCGCGCCAGCGGATCGAATCGCCCAACGGCGGCCGCTCGATGCGCTGCACCGTCGCCCCGAGCAAGCCCAACAGGTAGGCCGCATAAGGCCCCGCCAGGACACGGCTGGCATCGATCACGCGCACGCCCGCGAGCGGCGGCAGGCGGCTACTCAACCTTCGCTCCCGTGTCCTTGACCAGCTTCGCGTAGCGCTCGATCTCGCTCTTCAGAAAGGCCGCGGTGGCCTCGGGCGCCAGCCCCACCGGCGTGGCGCCGTCGGCATAGACCCGTGCGCGCACGTCGGGCTCCTTGAGCACGTCGGCAACCGCAGCACCCAACCGTGCCGCCGCCGCCTCGCCGAGCAAGCGGGGCGCGAACAGCGCCTGCCAGTTGTCCACTTCGAGACGGGTGTAGGTCTGGCTCAGGCTCGGCACAGTGGCCAGATCGGGCAGTGGTCTGCGCCCGGCGATGCCCAGCGCCTTCAGCTGCCCGCTGCGCAAGTGCGGCATGGCGGCCACGGCCGCCATCAACGAGTAGTCCAGCTGGCCGGCGGCCAACGCCGTCACCAGCGGCCCCGCGCCGCGAAACGGCACGTGCACCGCCGGAAATCCGGCCAGCTGCGCCAACAGGGCGCCACCCAGGTGGCTGGTGGTTCCGGCACCTGGGCTGCCGAAGTCGAGCCCACCGGCCTTGGCGGCCGCTGACTTCGCCAACTCGCCCACCGAGGCGATGCTCGATCGGCCACCGACGACCAGCACCAGCGGCGACGAGCTGACCAGCGCCACCGGCAGGAAGTCGCGCGTGATGTCGTAGCGCAGCGCCGGGTAGAGCGAGCGGTTCACCGCCACCGAGGCGGTGGTGAACAACAGCATGTGCGCCGACTTGTCCAGCGCCACCGCTTCGGCACCGATGTTGCCGCCCGCGCCGGGCTTGTTCTCGACGATGAAGGTCTGGCCCAGCTTCCTGCCCAGGCGCTCGGCCAGCGCTCGCGCCAGATTGTCGGTGCCGCCCCCTGCGGCGAAGGGCACGGTCAGGATGACGGTGCGGCTGGGCCACGTGCCTTGCGCCCCCGCGGCGCCGGCCACCCAGGAGCCCGCTGCAAGCGTGCCGTGCGAAACAAGCCAGCGGCGGCGGCTCCACGTCATCGTCGTCTCCATGTCTCGTTGTATTGCGCCGGATGTTGAACGATGATGCGTTGCTTTCACAACTACGCTGTCTGCCATGGACCCGACCGACGCCCGCGCCATCGACACGCTTGCGCGCTGCGGCTTCACGCAGTACCAGACACGCGTCTGGCTGGGCATGACCCATGGCTTTCCGGTCACGGCATACGAGCTGGCGCGTCGCTGCGAGCTGCCGCGGCCCAACGTCTATGCCGCGGTCAGAAGATTGGTGGAGCTCGGCGCCGCCGAGCAGGTGGGGCAGCAGCCCGACACCTACGCACCGACCGACCCGCGCGCCTTCCTGGAGCGCCAGGCCACCGATCTGCGAGACCGCTGCAACGCGTTGTCGGCGAGCCTGGCGCAGCGTCTGCAGCGTGCCGGCCGCGGCTCGATCCGTACCGCCACGGGCTTGGCCGATTGCGAGGCCCACTTGCGCTCCGAGGTGCAGCAGGCTCGCAGCTACCTCTGGCTCAAGGGGCGTTCGGCGCAGTTGCTGCGCATCGCCGACGACCTGCGCAGCGCCGGCCGCCGCGGCGTGGCGTTGAAGTTGATCGTCTTCGGCCGCACCACCGAGCTCAATGCGTTGCTCAAGAAGCTACCCGGCGCCGAGGTCTTCTCGCACGAGGGTAGCGGCCAGCGCATCACCGGCGCCACCGATGCGCTGCTGACGCTGGCGCGTGACGGCGAGGCGGTGACGACCTTTTCCTTTTCCTCGCCGCCGCAGTTCACCCACGCACGCGACCATCTGCTGGTCTACGTGATCCATTCCTACCTGCTGCACGAGGTCTTCCTGGCCGAGATGGCCACCGCGCCGACCACGGGCGCGCGAGTTCGCGACGAGATACTGCGTTTGCGCAAGCTGCATCGCCCGACGGGCATGGAGAAAACGGTCACTGGTGCGGAAGACCGCCCATTTCACGGACGGTAAGCAGCGCGGGGGCTGAGCAGCGCGAACGCAAGCTAGCGGCGTATCCGCGAAACTAACGGCATGACCCCTCTGTTGCACAAGTTGATCGGTTGCATCACCGCGTTGCTGCTCGGCGCGGCCGCGCCAACCCTCGCGGAAACGCCCACTGTCGAGCCGCAGCGCTACATGGGCCGCGACATCTCTGCGGTGCATCTCTGCGGTGATGGGCTGGCAAGGTGCGGCCTGGCTCGAACGCGAAGAGCGTGAGCGCGAAGAGCGCACCGATCTGCTGCTGGCCGCGCTGCAACTCGAGCCCGGCATGGTGGTGGCCGACATCGGTGCCGGCACTGGCTATCTGTATAGAAAGCCACGCAGGCCGCGAGCGCTTCAGCCGCCGGGCACGGGTTGCAGCATCAGCCGCGCCACGTCGTCCCAAGCAAAATAGAAGCTCGGCGGGTGCGCGGTTTTCGCGGCGGGCGCGGAAAGTCCCACACCGAGGTCTGCCCCGGCTTCGGCGTCTGTGCAAACAGCGGAGGCTGCTGACCGCGCCAGCGCCACTGCGCTCGCGCGCATTCGATCCAGTCGGGCAACGTCGCCATTCGGCCAGTCTCTACAGATCGCGCGCGCGCCCCGTGAAGTCGGCCAGCGACAACGACAAGTACTCCGGCACGCACTCGAGGTGGCCGCTCGGCACGGTGGTGCAGTCGGCGAGCGTCACGTCACCGGCGCCACGCGCGCGCATCGCCGCAAGCGCCGTCGTCGAGGCGGCGTAGGGCACGGTCAGGTCGTCGCGGCCGTGGAACAGGCGCACCGGCACCGCGGGCGCCCAGTCGTGCACGTTGCTCGTGCGCTCGATGGCCGCGCGGTCGTCGGCCAGGTAGTGGTCGAGCAGCGTCAGGTCGAAAGCGACGTCGGCCTCCTCCGGCAACAGCGCCTTGCGCAACAGCTCGCGCACGGCCACACGCACCGCCGCGCTGGCGTCCTTCAAACGCTCGGGGTCGATCAGCGCGCCGAGCACCGGGTCGGCTTCACGCACGCGGCGCAGCAACTCGTCGAGCGTCACGCCGGCGTCGTACGGCCCGGCGCCCGGCGCGGTGGCCACGAGCGCCGTCAGCAGCGCGCCGCCGGCCGATTGGCCAGCCATTTGCAGCGCGCGGTGCGCGGCCATCGTGGCGTAGCCGCCTTCGGAGTAGCCGATCAGGAAAAGCTGGCCGTTGTCGGCGACGCCGTTTCGCGCGCGCCATGTCGTGGCCGCGGTCAGCAGATCGATCACCGCGGCCGCCGTCGGCGCCGCGAGCAGGTACGGGTGCGGCGTGCCCTTCGACGCACCGTAGCCGACATAGTCCGCCGCAACCACGATGTAGCCCAGCGACGCCAGCACCACGGCGGGCTCCTCGGCAGGCCCCATCGAGCCGGCGCGGTTGCTCGGCGCTTCTTTGTCCTGCTCGATCGTGCCGTGCTGGTAGCTCAGCACCGGGCTCTTCGCCCCGGCACTCTTCACCGGCACGCTGACCAGGCCCGAGGCAACGATCGGCCGGCCCTGGGCGTCGATCGTGCGGTAGGTCAGGCGGTGGTTGATGACTTCGTAGCGCGGCACGAGTCCCGCGGTCTTGCTGTCCGGCGCCTGCACGGCGGCGCTGATGTCGGCCACGGCAACGCGGTTGATCTGCGCCGCCGATTCGAGCCGGCCGGGCTCCGTCGGCTCGCCAGCCGCGGGCGGCGCCGCGTCGCCGTCCGAACCACCACCGCCGCAGGCAGCGAGCAGCATCGGCAGCAGCAAGCAGCGCAGCAGGTTTCGCAGCCGCACGCACATCATCATCATGAGTGATCGTACTGCGCCGCGCTGCGCGTCGACGTGGCAAGGCCTTTCGTGCAGCGCTGGCGTGCCCGCGCGCAGCGGGCGTGAACTGTTGCCTCCAGCGCGCGCGTGCGCAGACGTAATCTTCGCTGCGGCCCCTCGCACTGCGTGGCCCCGCACTTGTTCTTCACGTCACATCCACACCATGCCCATGCCGACTGTCGTTCACGTTTCGCGCGCCGCCGCGCTCGCCGCTGTGTTGCTCATCACCGCCTGCGCCTCGACCGAGCCGGCCGAAGGCCCGCCGCGCAAGGAAACCGTGCTGGCCGCCACGGTGGGTGGCGAATTGATTCGCTTCAACGCCGGCCAACCGTCACGCGTGTTGTCGCGCGTGACGGTCAGCGGCCTGGACAGCGGCGACCGCCTCGTCGGCATCGACTTCCGCATGTCGCGCGGCGTGCTCTTCGCGCTCTCGGCGCGCGGCCGGCTGTACACGCTCGACACGGCCAGCGGCAAGCTGACGGCGGTGGGCCCGGGCGTTGCGCAGTCCGCTGCCGACCAGGCCGTCGGCTTCGACTTCAACCCGGCGGCCGACCGCATCCGTGTCGTCACGGCGAGCGGGCGCAACCTGCGCCTGCACCCGGACAGCGGCGCGCTCGCCGCCGAAGACCCGGCCTTGCGCTATGCCGACGGCGACGCCGCGGCGGGCACGCCGGCACGCGTCGCGGCGGCAGCCTACACCTACAACAACACCGACCCGAAGCTGACCACCAACTACGCGCTCGACCTCGCCCGCGGCACGCTCGTGCGCCAGGGCTCGGTCGAAGGCAAACAACCCGCCGTCTCGCCGAACACCGGCCTGCTGGCCACCGTCGGCGCGCTCGGCACGGGCGCGGTGGACGACGCCGCGTTCGACATCGCCGATGTCAGCAACGCGGCGCTGGCCGCGCTGCGCCGCGGCGGCGTGACGCAGTTGCACCTGCTCGATCTGGCCAGCGGCCGCGCCACGCCACTCGGCCGTGTCGGCGACGGGCAGGCGCTGACCGGTCTGGCGATCGAGCCCTGATGCTGCACGCGAACCGGCAACGACGCGACCTGCTCGGCCTGCTCGGCTTGCAGGCTGCATCGTTGCTGCCCGCGCTGACGCGCGCCGCGGCGCCGAACGCGCCGCTCGACATCCGCGTCACCGACGCTGCCGGCAAGCCGGTCAGCGGCGCCGTCGTCTTCCTCGATTCGCCGCAGGCGCGCGAGCAGGTGCGGCCGCTGGCCGGCGCCGAAGTGGCGCAAGCCGAGCGCCGCTTCACGCCGGCGGTGAGCGTGGTCACCGTCGGCACCGCGGTGACATTTCCGAACCTCGACACGGTGCGCCACCACGTCTACTCGTTCTCGCCGACGAAGCGCTTCGAGATCAAGCTCTACGTCGGCACGCCGGCCGCGCCGGTGGTCTTCGACCAGCCCGGCATCGCCGTGCTCGGCTGCAACATCCACGACCAGATGGCGGCGTGGATCGTCGTCGTCGCCACGCCGTGGTTCGGCCGCAGCAACGACGCCGGGCGTTGGGCCGCCGCCGCCGCGCCGCCGGGCCGCTACACGCTGCGCGCCTGGCATGCCGGCATGCCGGTGGGCGCGGCGCCGGTGGAGCAAGCGCTGACGGTCGATGCCGCGGGCGCGCGTGGCGTGGTCACGCTGCCGTCGATCAAGGCATGACGGCGATGCCTGACCCGCGCAAGCTGCTCGCCGGCTGGCGCCTGTCGACGCGCATGGTGGTGCCGTCGCTGCTGCTGCTGCTGGTGCTGCAACTCGCCGGCCTGGCCGTGATCCGCGGCGGCGTCGATGCCAACGCGCGCGCGCAGCTTGCCGAGCGGCTGGTGGTCAGCGAGCGCATCTGGCAGCGCTTGCTCGAACAGCGCGCGGCCAAGCTCGGCCAGGGCGCGGCGCTGCTGGCCGCCGACTACGGCTTGCGCTCGGCGATCGGCAGCGCCGACGAAGAAACGATCCACTCCGCGCTCGACAACCACGGCGCGCGCATCGATGCCGCGCTGACGGCGCTGCTCGACACCGAGCTGGCGGTGCGCACGGTGTCGCACGGCGAAGATGCGAGCCTGCGGCCGGCCACCGCCGTGCTCGGCACGATCGCGCCGCAGCTGGCCACCGACGGCGCGGCGATCGCGATGGTCGGCGCGCGGCCGTACCAGTTCGTCATGGTGCCGGTGCGCGCGCCGCTGGTCATCGGCTGGGTGGCGATGGGCTTCGAGCTGGACCGCGGGCCGATCGACGATCTGCATGCCGTCTCCGGCCTGCACGGCGTGCTCGTGGTGGCGCAGACCGACGGCACAGCAGCGCGCGTGCTGCACGCCAGCGTGCCGCCGGCGCTGGCGGCCGACGTGCTCGCCGGCGCAGTGGCTGCCGCTGCCGGTCAGCCGATGTCGGAGGCCAGCGTCGGCGACGCGCCCTACCTGCTGCGCCCGGTGGCGGTGTCGTCCGGCGCGCAGGGCCGCGTGCAGTTGCTGCTCGCCGGCTCGATCGACGACGCGGTCTCGCCGTACCGCGCGCTGCAATGGACGCTGGCGCTGCTGACGCTGCTCGGCGTGGCGCTGTTCGGCGTCGGCAGCGCCTGGACCGCCGGCCACGTGACACGGCCGCTCGGCGCGCTGGTGCAGGCCAGCATGCGCCTGGGCCGCGGCGACTATGCCTCGCCGATCACCCACACCGGCGACCGCGGCGAGGTCGGCGACCTGGCGCGCGCCTTCGACCACATGCGCAGCAACATCGCCACGCAGCAGCAGGAGATCCGCCAACTCGCGTACTGGGACCGGCTGACCGGCCTGCCGAACCGCCTGCAGTTCCGCGACGCCGTGGTGGCCGCGGTGGAGGCGGGTGAGAACGGCACCGGCAGCCAGCGCGAAGGCCTGGCGGTGATCATGCTCGACCTCGACCGCTTCAAGCATGTCAACGACGTGCTCGGCTACGCCTCCGGCGACCGCCTGCTGCAGGGCGTGGCCGAGCGCCTGCGCAGCGTCGTGCGCGACGTGGACACCGTGGCGCGGCTGGGCGGCGACGAGTTCGCGCTGCTGCTGCCCGAAGCCGACGCGGCCCTCGCGCAGGACGTGGCGCGGCGCATCGGCGCCGCCTTCGAAGCGCCGCTGAACCTCGACGACCACCGCGTCGATCTGTCCGCCGGCCTGGGCATCGCACTGTGGCCGGCGCACGGCCCCGACGCCGACACGCTGCTCTCGCGCGCCGAGGTGGCGATGTACGCCGCCAAGCGCCGCACCGCCGGCGCGCAGGTGTATGACGCGTCGCAGGACCACGCCAGCGCGCAGAACCTGTCGCTGCTGACGGAGTTGCGCCAAGCCGTCGACGAAGGCCAGTTGCGTCTGTTCCTGCAACCGAAGATCGCGGTGGCCAGCGGCGCGTTGTGTGGCGCCGAGGCGCTGGTGCGTTGGCAGCACCCGACACGCGGCCTCGTGCCGCCGATGGACTTCATTCCGTTCGCCGAGCAGACCGGCTTCATCCGCCAGCTCACGCTGTGGATGTTCGGCGAACTCGCGCGCCGGCAATCGGCGCTGGCGGCGATGGGCGTGGCCCGTGTGGCCATCAATTTGTCGACGCGCGACCTGCTCGACAACGAGCTGCCGGAAAAACTCGATGCCCTGCTGCAACGCCACGGCGCCACTGCGTCGCGGCTGTGCCTGGAGATCACCGAGAGCGCGATCATGGACGACCCCGAGCGCGCCGAAGCGACGTTGAAGCGCCTGGCCGAGCGCGGCTTCAAGCTGTCGATCGACGACTTCGGCACCGGATACTCATCGCTGGCGTATCTGAAGCGGCTGCCGGTGCACGAGCTGAAGATCGACAAGAGTTTCGTCATGGCGATGGAGCGCGATGCCAGCGACGCCAAGATCGTGCGCTCGACGGTCGATCTGGCGCATGCGCTCGGGTTGACGGTGGTGGCCGAGGGTGTCGAGAACTCGTCGATCCTGGCGCAGTTGCGGGTCCTTGGTTGCGATGACGCGCAAGGCTTTCATTTCGCCAAGCCACTGGCGTTCGATGCGTTTGGGGCTTGGGTGGCGACGCATGCGGAGCGTTGTGCTGTCGTCGCTTGAGTCTGTGGAGAGCGCAAAGCCATGGGCGGGTGCGCGGTGTCGCGCCACAGCGGCGGTCGGCGCCAAAGGCGCGCCGACTGCGCAACGGGCGTCGAATCCGCAGCCCCACAGCGGCCGGCCAAGCCTTGCCAACGCACACAACATCGCGAGTCACCGCTTCGACGGCTCGCCCAGCATCCACTCATGCGCCGGATCATTGCGAAACACCCACAGCCGCTGCGGCCCGGCCATGACGTTCAGGTAGTACGAGTCGTAGCCATGCGGCACGACGACCGGGTGGTAGCCGCGCGGCACCATCACCACGTCGTGGTCCTCCACCGCCATCGACTCGTCGAGGCTGCGGTCGTCGGTGTAGACGCGCTGGAAAGCGAAACCCTGCGCCGGGTTCAGGCGGTGGTAGTAGGTTTCTTCGAGCTGCGTTTCGGTGGGCGGCGTTTCGCTGTCGTGCTTGTGCGGCGGGTAGCTCGACGAGTGGCCGGCCGGCGTGCGCACCTCGACGACGAGCAGATGCGCGGCGGTCGGGTCGTCGTGCGGCAGCACGTCGCAGATAAAACGCGTGTTGCTGCCCTGGCCGCGCGTGCTGCGGCGCATCGCCGTCGGGTCGAGGCGTTTGACCTGACGCGGCGCGCCGTCGCAGGGCGCACTGCACAGCGCGACTTCGGCGTCGCTCGTGGCAGTGACCGCGACGCGCTGCTGCGGCGGCACATAGACGGCATCCGGTGCGCGGTCGTCGAAAACATGCTTGCGCGTGCCGAGGTTCGTCAACGACTGGTTGCCCGCCTGCACATCGACCTTGCCTGCGAGCACGACGATGCAAAGCTCGCGCGCGCCGGTGTCGAGTGCCTCGCTCTCGCCGGCTTTCAAACGCAGCGCACGAAAGCCGACATGCGCCCAGCCGGCGCGCTCGGGCGTGACGTTGACGATCTCGCGGCCGTCGCGCCGCGCCTTGGCCAGCAGCGGGCTCGTCACGACAGTCCGTCCAGATTACGCACGATGCGCTTCAAGGTGTTGAAGCCCTTCTTCGCATAGGCATAGCTCGGCGCCACCGCCGGGTCCTGCTCGGCCTCGACGACGAGCCAGCCTGCGTAGCCCGCGCGGTGCAGCGTCGACAGCACCGCGTCGTAGTCGATCACGCCGTCGCCCGGCACGGTGAAGGTGCCGGCGAGCACGCCGGCGAGAAAGCTCCAGCCATCGTTGCGCGCCTTGGCGATCAGCGCGGGGCGCACGTCCTTGCAATGCACGTGCACGACGCGCTGCACATGACGCGCCAGCAGCGCGTTCGGATCGGCGGCGCCGCCGAAGTACGCATGGCCGGTGTCGAACAGCAGGCCGACGCAGGCCGGGTCGGTGAGTGCCATCAGGCGGTCGATGTCGTCCGGCGACTCGACATACGCGCCCATGTGGTGGTGGTAGGCCAGCGTGATGCCATAGCTGCTTTTCAAGTGCGCGCCGAAGCGGTTCAAGCGCTCGGCATACGCATGCCACTGCGCGTCGTTCGCAAAGCGCGGCCGGCGGTCGAGCGGCGTGTCGATCCGGCCTTGCACGCTGCCGGCGACTTCGCCATAGACGACGACCTTGCAGTCGTTGAAGCGCAGCTTGTCCATGTGCGCGTGGCAGCGCTGAATTTCGTCCTCGACCGAGACCTGAGCCAGATTCGCCAGTTCACCCGAGTACCAGCCCGAGACGCAGGCCAGGCCGTATTCATCCAGCTTGGCCTTGAGCGCGGGGCCTTCCTGCGGAAACTTGTTGCCGATCTCGAACCCGGCGTAGCCGATCGCTTTGCCTTCGGCCAGCGCCGTCTCCAGCGGGGTCTCGCCGCCGAGCGACGGCAGGTCGTCGTTCATCCAACTCAGCGGGTTGACGCCGATGCGCACGTTCCAGGCTTGTCCTGAGCTTGTCGAAGTGCTCATGTCGCTTGCGTTTTCCGTTTCGCTCGTTCGTACTGCTCGCGCGCGGCCCGCACCTCGGCGCGCGGCGAGACTTCGGGAATCGCCACGTCCCACCACGCGCCGCCGTCGTCGGTGGTGCGCCAGGGCGTCGTGTCGATGACGATGACCTGCGTCGTCGTCGCCGCACGGGCCGCGCGCATCGCACGCTTCAACTCGGCGATGTCCTTCACATGCACCGCCGTCGCGCCGAGGCTCGCCGCATGCGCGGCGAAGTCGATCGCCACCGGCGAGCCGCAGTCTTCGAGCAGGTTGTTGAAGCGCGGGCTGCCGCTGGCCAGTTGCAGGCGCTGAATGCAGCCGTAGCCGCGGTTGTCGAGCACGACGACGATGAGCTTGCACTTCAACATCAGCGACGTGGCGATCTCGGAGTTCAACATCAGGTACGAGCCGTCGCCGACCATGGCGATGACTTCGCGCTCCGGCCGCACCAGCTTGACGCCCAACGCGCCGGCGATCTCGTAGCCCATGCACGAGTAGCCGTACTCGACGTGATACCCGCCAGGCTGCGACGTGCGCCACAACTTGTGCAGCTCGGCGGGCAGCGTGCCGGCGGCGCAGACGACGATGTCGTCGCGGTCGCTGTGTTCGGCCGAGTCGCGCACGGCGCCGATGACCTCGGCGTCGTAGGGCAACTCACCGGCCGGCGTCGCTGCGGAAGTGAGCTCGGCAACGCGGCCGTTCCACTGCGCAGCCAGCGACTGCGCAAGCGCCGTCCACTGCGCATCGGCGCGCCAGCTGCCCGGGCGCAGCGCGGCGAGCACGACGCGCGCATCGGCCACCACGGCGTGGCCGCGCGACTTGATCGCGTCCTGCGGCTGCACGTTGATCGACAGCAGCGTGGCGCCGCTGAACAACCGCTGCGAACCGGTGGTGAAGTCTTGCAGCCG
The DNA here is from genome assembly GCA_902826345.1 of uncultured Burkholderiales bacterium. Taxonomy (GTDB): domain Bacteria; phylum Pseudomonadota; class Gammaproteobacteria; order Burkholderiales; family Burkholderiaceae_C; genus CADEEN01. Next base: position 21,705 of record CADEEN010000001.1, read on the forward strand.
CGTGCCGACGGCAATGACGAGATCGGCCTCGGCCGCCAGCGCATTGGCCGCGGGCGAGCCGGTGACGCCGATCGCGCCGACGTTCGACGCATGGTCCCACGCCAGCGCGCCCTTGCCGGCCTGTGTTTCGGCCACCGGCACGCCGTGCGCCGTGGCCCATGCGGCGAGCGCGGCGCCGGCGCGGCTGTAAAGCACGCCGCCGCCGGCGACGACGAGCGGGCGCTTCGAGGCGCAAAGCAGCTCGTTGGCCGCGGCGAGTTCGCGCGCGTCGGGCGCCGGCCGGCGGATGTGCAGCGGCGGCGGTTGCAGGAACGACGTGGGGCAATCGAAGGCCATCGTCTGCACGTCCTGCGGCAGCGCGAGACACACGGGGCCGCACAGCGCCGGATCGAGCATCACCTGCACCGCGCGCGGCAGCGCGCAAAGAATCTGCTCGGGCCGCGTGATGCGGTCGAAGTAGCGCACCAGCGGACGGAAGGCATCGTTGGCGCTGATGTCGCCGGCAGCGAAGTCTTCGACCTGCTGCAGCACCGGGTCCGGCGCGCGCGACGCGAACACGTCGCCGGGCAACAGCAGCACCGGCAGGCGATTGACATGGGCCAGCGCGGCGGCCGTCAGCAGGTTCGTCGCGCCGGGGCCGATCGACGTCGTCACGGCCATGATGCGCTGGCGGAAGTTCGCTTTGGCGAAAGCAATCGCGGCATGCGTCATCGCCTGCTCGTTGTGCGCGCGGTAGGTCGGCAGCGTGTCGCGCACCTGCGCCAGCGCTTCGCCGAGGCCGGCGACGTTGCCGTGGCCGAAGATCGCCCAGACGCCCGCGCAGTACGGCACGACGCTGCCGTCGTCGTGCGCGATGTGCAATGCAGCGAGGTGGGCGACCAAGGCTTGCGCCATCGTCAGGCGCACGGTGTTCGTCGTCATCGTCAGTCGCTCCTCGTTCGCCGCCATGCCTCGACCAGGTGGCCGAAGCGCGAGGCCACGCGATCGATCAGCGCCGCGTCGTCCATGGCACCGGTGAGCCACTCGCGGCTGGCGTCGCCCCAGATCGTGCGGCCGACCATGAAGCCGCGCACGATCGGCTGCCGTGCCGCCGCGAAGCCTTCGATCAAGCGCTCGATCGGTTGGGCCAGGCCGAGCAGCACGACACCGCGGCAGTAGGGGTCGCGCTCGGCGATCAACGCGCCCAAGGTCTCCCACGAGGCCGCCTGCATCGGCGCCAGCTTCCACCACTCGGGTCGGATGCCGAGGTTGTAGAAGCGCTCGAGGGCGCGCAGCACCTCAGAGTCGGTTCGGGCTCGGCCTGTCGAAGCCCCGGCCAGCCCTTCGACAGACTCAGGGCGAACGGATGGGGCGGCGGGCGGAATCACTTCGAGCAGCAACTCGTGGCCACTCGCGCGCGTGGCTTGCCACAGCTCCAACAACCGCTCCTCCTGCGCCACGCGCAGCGTCGCCTCGTCGTCCGGGTGGTATGCAACGAGGCACTTCACGACCTGCTCGCGCGGCCACTCGACGAGCGTCGTGCCGATCGATCGCGTGCCGTCGAAGGCGAGCGGCCGCGAGCCCGGCTGCTCGACCGGCCGGCCGACCCACCAACCGCGGCCCGTCGCCGCGCACAGCGCGTCGCTGCCCCAGCGGCCGTCGATCAGCACGCCGATGCGGCCTTGCAGCGCGTGCTGTGTCTCGACCTGCTCGGCGGCCCTCAGCAGCAGCGACTTCAACAGCGGCAGCTTCGACAACGGCGCACCGCTCTCGCGCGCCATCGCCTCGAACTGCGAGCGGTGATCGAAGGCCATCACGTTCAACTCGGGCCAGGCCGGCCGCGACGCGGTGACGCGGTGCAGGTGCGCGAGCAGCGGGTCGGCATCGACCGACGGCTGCCGCGCGCCGCTGAACCAATGATCGAGCTCGGGGGGCGTCGGCATCGCCGGCGCGCAGGCGTGACGCGAGACGACGATCGCGCCGCAGGCGTTGGCGATGCGCGCGCTGGCATGGAAGTCCAGGCCGTCGAGCAGGCCCTTCATCAAACCCGCGGCAAAGGCATCGCCGGCGCCGAGCACGTTGAAGACCTCGATGCGTTCGCCCACCGCCGTCGGCGCGTCTTCCAGGCGCGCCGGTACCGCGCCGTCGATGAAGCAGCAACCCTTGGCGCCGAGCTTGACGACCATCGCTGCCGCGCTGACCTCACGCACGCGGCGCAGCGAAGCGAGCAGATCGCCGGCCACGCCGCCCGCGATGCAGAACTCTTCTTCGGTGCCGATCAGCAGATCGAACTGCGGCAGCACCGCCTGCAGGCGCTCTGTCACCGCCGCATCGGCGACGAAGCGGTTCGCGCCTTCGCCGCGCTTGGTCAAGCCCCACAGCACCGGCCGGTAGTCGATGTCGAGCACACGCGTCGTGCCGTGCTGGGCGGCAAAGCCCAAGGCCGCGAGCGACGCTGCGCGCACTGCCGGCGTGGACAGGTGCGTGCCGGTGATCAGCAAGGCGCGGCAGCCGGCGATGAAGCGCTCGTCGATGCGCGACGCCTCCACCGCCATGTCGGCGCAGTTCTCGCGCACGAAGAGCAGTGGAAAAGTGTCGCGGTCTTTCAGTCCGAGCAGCACGAGGCCGGTGAGGCGCTCGGCATCGACCTGCACCTGGCTCGTGTCGCAGCCCTCGCGCTGCAGCGTCTCGATCAGGTACCGCCCCATCTGCTCGTCGCCGACGCGCGAGACCATCGCCGCTCGCAAGCCCAGCCGCGCGCAGCCGAAGGCGATGTTGGCCGAGCTGCCGCCCAGGTACTTGGCGAAGCTCGACACGTCTTCGAGCCGCGCGCCGACCTGCTGTGCGTACAGGTCCACCGCCAGGCGGCCGAGGCAGGCGATGTCGAAGCGGCGACCGGCAGGCGTGCACAGCATCAGTTCGTCGTCCCTTCCAGATCGGCCATCGGCGAATGCATTCTCGACCGCCGGACTTTAGGCAGCAGCGAACACCACTTCTGTAGGGGCTTGTCCGTAGAACGTTTTTTTCATTTGCAGAGCGGCCGAGCCGACAATCCGAGCATGGGTTCTTCGGTCGTTGCCAGCGCTGCGCCACCGGCCACGGTGGATGCATTCCTCAAACGCGCGAGCAGTGAGTTCGAGCTGCTGTCGCGCCAGCTGAAAGCGATCGCGCGTTATGTCGAGCGCCACCGCGACCACCTCGGCCTGGAGAAGATCCACGACGTGGCCGCGCGCTGCGACGTGCAACCGTCGGCCGTCGTGCGCTTCGCCAAGCATTTCGGCTACTCCGGCTACAGCGACTTGCAGCGCGTCTTCCGCAACGGCATGACGCAGCGCATCGCGCCGAGCCGCAACTACCAAGCGCGCATCCGCAGCGTCGTCGAGGCGGCGCAGGGCGCGCTGGCGCCGGCCGACATTGCGCACGAGTTCGTCGGCGGCACGATCGCCGGCCTGCAGGAGCTGCAGCGCGACTTGAAGGCCAGCACCGTCAACAAGGCGGTCGAGCTGCTCGCCGCCGCGCCGACGGTCTGGGTCGTCGGCTCGCGCCGCGCGTATCCCGTGGCCGCGTACCTGGCCTACGCGCTGCAGCACACCGACAAGGCCGTGCAACTGGTCAGCTTCGTCGGCGCCATGCACCAGGGGCAGTTGCGTGGCGTGCGCGAGGGCGAGGTCATGATCGCCGTCAGCTTTGCGCCGTATGCGCCGGAGACGGTGGCCGCGGTCGAGGCCGCGCGCGAACAGGGCGCGCGCGTGATCGCCATCACCGACAGCCGCATGAGCCCGCTGGCCGCGCATTCGGCGCTGGACTTCATCGTTCACGAGTCGAGCACCTTCGGCTTTCGCGCCCTGACCAATGCGATGGCGCTGGCGCAGGGCCTGTTCGTGGCGCTGGCGTACCGGCTGGAGCTGAGCCTGGCGGGCCACCCGTCCCTCGAGGAGGTCCATCCATGACGAAGCACGTCGCCGTCTTCGGCGCCGGGCGCATCGGCCGCATCCACGCCGGCAACCTCGCCGCGCTGCCCGGCGTGTCGCTGCGTTTCGTCTGCGACCCGGTGGCCGACAGCGCGGCGAGTCTGGCGCAGGCCCTCGGCGCGGCGGTGTCCACGCCGCAAGCGGTGCTCGCCGACAAGTCGATCGACGTCGTCGCCATCGCCTCGCCGACCGACACGCACAGCGACCTCATCCACCGTGCCGCCGCCGCCGGCAAGCACATCTTCTGCGAGAAGCCGGTCGATCTGTCGGTGCCGCGCGCGGTGGAATGCGCCGCGGCGGTGAAGGCTGCCGGCGTGGCCTGCATGATCGGCTTTCAGCGCCGCTTCGATCCGACGTTCGCTGAAGCACAGGCGCGCCTGGCGCGCGGCGAGATCGGCGCGGCCGAGATGCTCGTCGTCACCAGCCGCGACCCCGGCGCGCCGCCGGCGCCCTACCTCAAAGGCTCGGGCGGCATCTTCCGCGACATGCTGATCCACGACTTCGACATCTTCCGCTGGGTGCTGTGCAGTGACTACGGCGACGGCGGCGACGAAGCCGCGACGCTCTACGCCAGCGGCTCGGTGCTGGTCGATCCGGAAATCGCCAAGGTGCCCGACATCGATTCGAGCGTGGTCACGATCCGCACGAAGAAGGGGCGCCTGTGCCAGATCAACACCAGCCGCCGCGCCGCCTACGGTTACGACCAGCGCTTCGAAGTGCTGGGCAGCCTCGGCATGCTCCAGTGCGGCAACCTGCGGCCGACCGAAGTGGTGCAGTCGGATGCGCAGAGCGTGCGCGCCGACAAGCCGGAACACTTCTTCTTGCAGCGTTACCGTGACGCGTACCGGCTCGAACTCGTGCACTTCTTCGATTGCCTGCACACCGGCGCGCCGTTCCGCACGACGATCGACGACGGCGTGGCAGCGCAGAAGCTCGCCGACGCGGCAGCGACATCGCTGACCAGCGGTCAGGTGGTGACGTTGTGAGCGCATCGACTTCGGCCGCGCTGCGCATCGGCATCGCCGGCCTCGGCCGCATGGGCCAGCGCCACGCGCGCGTGATCGCGCTCGGCACGCCCGGCGCACGGCTCGTCGCCGCGTGCAGCCCCGCGGCCGACGAACGCGAGTGGGCGCGGCGCGAACTCGGCGTCGCCGCGCTGCACGACGATTTCGGCGCGCTGCTGCGCGACCCGAACGTCGATGCGGTGGCGATCGTCACGCCGACGACGCTGCACGCCGGGCAGGCCATCGCCGCGCTCGAAGCCGGCAAGCATGTCTTCCTCGAGAAGCCGCTGGCGCTGGACGTGGCCACCTGCGAGCGCGTGGCCGCGGTGGCGCAGGCGCATGCGGCGCAAGTGGCGATGGTCGGCTTCGTGCGCCGCTTCGACGCCAGCTACCTGCAGGCCAAGGCCGAGATCGATGCCGGCGCGATCGGCCGGCCCTTCCTCGTGCGCTCGCAAACCGGCGACATGAACGACCCGCAGGGCTTCTTCGTGCGCTTCGCGCCGACCTCCGGCGGCATCTTTCTCGACTGCTCGGTGCACGACATCGACGTCGCGCGCTGGATGCTCGGCAACCCGAAAGCCACGCGCGTCTTCGCCAGCGGCACGATCGCGCTGCACCCCGGCCTGGCCGATTGCGGCGACGTCGACAACGGCATGGCGATCGTCGAATTCGACGGCGGCGCGCGCGCCATGCTCTACGCCACGCGAACGCTGCCGCACGGCCACGAAAGCACGTCGGAGGTCATCGGCACCACAGGCACGTTGCAGATCGGCGTCGGCGCGCACCGCGACCGGCTGCAACTGCGTGATGCCAGCGGCGTGCGCCATCGCGCGGTGGCCGATTTCTACGAGCGCCTGCACGAAGCCTTCGACCGCGAGATCGCCGACTTCGTCGCCGCCTGCCGCGGCGAGAAGCCGCTGGCGGTGACGCTGGCCGACGCCACCGAGGCCACGCGCATCGCCGTCGCGCTGACGAAGTCGCTGAAGAGCGGGCAGGTGGAGCCGGTGTGACGGCGCAGGCCCCGGAGCGCGGCTCGCGGGTTGACCCCGATCGTTCGCGTGGCGTCCCGCTCTAGCATCAGATCGACCGATGAGCACCAACGACCGCCTCGACTTCTGCCGCCGCCTCGCCGCCGACGCCGGCCGCCTGGCGCACAGCACCTTCGGCCGCGCCGCAGTGTTGCCGGCCAAGGGGCGCCACGACGAGGTGACGGCGATGGACCGCGAGGTCGAGCGCGTCGTGCGCGAGCGCATCGCGCGAGCGTTTCCCCAGGATGCGGTGCTCGGCGAAGAAGACGGCGCCAGCGCCGACGTGGGCAGCGCCGAGTTCGTCTGGATCATCGACCCGATCGACGGCACCGCGAACTACGCGCGCGGCATCGCGCACTACTGCGTCTCCATCGGCGTGCTGCACCGTGGTACGCCCTTCGTCGGCGCGCTGCACGACCCGAGCCACGAGCGGCTGTACTGGGCGGCCCGTGGCGCAGGCGCGTGGCTCGACGAGAACGGCGCGACGCGGCGCCTCGCGGTGAGCCCGATCGCCACGCTGGACGGCGCGACGGTCGAGTGCGGCTGGTCGCTGCGCGTCCCCCAGGCCGACTACCTCGCGTTGTTCGCTCGCATGCTCAGCGCCGGTTGCGCGGTGCGCCGCGCCGGCTCGGGCGCGCTCGGCCTGGCCGACGTGGCCGCGGGCCGCACCGAAGGCTATGCCGAGCTGCACATCAACAGCTGGGATTGCGCGGCCGGCCTGCTGCTCGTGGCCGAAGCCGGCGGGCGCATCAACGATTTTTTTGCCGGCGACGGCTTGCTTGCGGGCAACCCGATCCTGGCGACCAACGCGACGCTCGCCGACTCGTTGGCGACGTTGGCCGGGATTCCGTTTCGATAACACCTCAGGAGACATGACGATGAAGCCCTCTGTTCACCACACGCTGCTCGCCGCACTGCTCGGCGCCGCCGGCGCGCCTTCGTTCGCGCAGGGCCCGGGCGAGCTCGTGCTCTATTGCGGCGTGCAGGAAGAGTGGTGCCGGCCGATGGCCGCGGCCTTCGAGAAGGCGACCAACATCAAGGTGCTGATGACGCGCAAGAGCTCGGGCGAGATCTATGCGCAGATCAAGGCCGAGGCGGCGAACCCGAAGGGCGACGTCTGGTGGGGCGGCACCGGGGACCCGCAACTGCAAGCAGCCGAAGAAGCGCTGACCGACCCGTATGTATCGCCCAAGCTCGACGAGTTGCAGGACTGGGCCGTCAAGCAGGCGCGCGCGTCCAAGTTCCGCACCGTCGGCATCTATGCCGGCGCGCTCGGCTACAGCTTCAACACGCAGGAGCTCGCCAAGCGCAAGCTGGCCGAGCCGAAGTGCTGGGCCGATCTGGCCAAGCCGATCTACAAGGACGACGTGCAGGTGGCGAACCCGAACTCGTCGGGCACCGCCTACACGATGCTGGCGACACTGGTGCAACTGCTCGGTGAGCAGAAGGCCTTCGATCTGATGAAGGCGATGCACAAGAACGTCAACCAGTACACGAAGAGCGGCGCGGCGCCGGCGCGCGTGGCCGCCACCGGAGAAAGTCTCATCGGCATCACCTTCCAGCACGACGCGGTGACGCAAGCCGTCAACGGCGCGCCGGTGAAGGTCGTCTCGCCGTGCGAAGGCACCGGCTACGAGATCGGCTCGATGAGCATCATCAAGGGCGCGAAGAACCTGGCCAACGCGCGCAAGTGGTACGACTGGGCGCTGTCGCCCGAGGCGCAGGCCATCGCCGGCGCGGCGAAGAGTTTTCAGGTGCCATCGAACAAGAAGGCGCCGGTGCCCGAGCAGGCGCCCAAGCTGGCGAACATCAAGCTGATCGACTACGACTTCGCCAAGTACGGCTCGTCGGCCGAGCGCACGCGGCTGCTGAAGAAGTGGGACGATGAAGTAAGCAAGTTGCCGAAGTGACCGCCGCGCGCGGCATCGCGCCGCTGCTGGCGGCAGCCAGCGGCGCGGCGGTGCTGGTCTTCCTCGGCCAGGGCTTCATGCAGGGCGCCGGCGGCACGGCGTTCGGCGCGCTGCACTACGCCGCGCTGCTGGCGCTGGTCTTCGTCTTCGCGCGCTCGCTGGCGCGCAGCGGCTTCTTCGTCGGCGACATCACGGTGGCCAGCATCGTCGTCGTCATCGCCGCGCTGCTCGGCTTGTTCATCTTCTTTCCGGTCGGCAAGTCGCTGCTCGCGGCGTTGCTCGACAACCAGGGGCGCTTTGCGCCGACCCTCGCCTTCGAGCGCCTGCTCGCACCTGACATCTGGGGCCTGGGCTGCTTCGGCGGCGGCACGCAATGCGGCGTGGCGATCAACTCGGTCGTGCTGGCCACCATCGTCGGCTTCGGCACGACGATCATCGGCCTGGTGATGGCGCTGGCCGCACAGCGCGGTGGCCAGCGCTTCTCGGGGCTGTACCGCGTCATGGCGGTGCTGCCGATCGTCACGCCGCCGTTCGTCATCGCGCTCGCGCTGGTCGTGCTGTTCGGCCGCACGGGGCTCGTCACGAGCTGGCTGAACACGCTGTTCGACCTGCCGCGCACACGCTGGATCTACGGCCTCACCGGCGTCACGCTGGCGCAACTGCTGACCTTCACGCCGATCGCTTTCATGATCCTGCACGGTGCGCTCGCGGCCGTCAGCCCGTCGCTCGAAGAAGCGGCGCAAACGCTGCGCGCGTCGCGAGCGCGCGTCTTTCGCACCGTGACCTGGCCGCTGCTGCGTCCTGCGCTGGCCAACTCGTTTTTGCTCGGCTTCGTCGAAAGCCTGGCTGACTTCGGCAACCCTGTCGTGCTCGCCGGCAACTACGAGGTGTTGTCGACCAAGATCTTCTTCGCCGTGGCCGGCGCGCAGCACGAGCCCGGCCGCGCCGCCGCACTGGCCACGGTGCTGCTGGCCTTCACGCTGCTCGCCTTCTGGCTGCAGCAGCGCTGGCTCGGCCGCGCGAGTTACGTCAGCGTCAGCGGCAAGGGCGATGCGGGGCTGCCGGCGCCCTTGCCGGACGGGCTGCGCCGCGCCTGTGTCGGCTTTGCGATGGCCTGGATCGTCTTCACGCTGGCCTGCTATGCGGTGATCCTGGTCGGCGGCTTCGTCAAGGACATCGGCCGCGGCGACATGACGCCGGTGATCGCGCACTTCAAGGAAGGCTTCACCGTCGAGTGGCGCGACGGCGCGCCGGCCTTCGTCGGCTCGGCGTGGAACAGCTTTTTCACGACGATCGAAGTGGCGGCCATCGCCGCGCCGCTGACGGCCATCGTCGGCCTGCTCGCTGCCTACGTCATCACGCGCCAGCAGTTCGCCGGCCGGCGCGCGTTCGAGTTCCTGACGATGGTGGCGTTTGCCGTGCCGGGCACGGTGATCGGCGTGGCCTACATCGTCGCCTTCAACGTGCCGCCGCTCGAGCTGACAGGAGGCCTGGCGATCCTCGTCCTGTGCTTCGTCTTCCGCAACATGCCGGTGGGGGTGCGCGCCGGCATCGCGGCGCTGGCGCAGATCGACAAGAGTCTCGATGAAGCGTCATCGACGCTGCGCGCCTCGACCTGGCGCACGTTGACCAAAGTCGTGCTGCCGCTGTTGAAGCCCGCGATCGTCGCCACGCTGATCTTCTCGTTCACGCATGCGATGACGGCCGTGAGCGCGGTGATCTTCCTGGCCACCGCCAAGTACAACCTGGCCACCGTCTACATCATCGGCCGCGTCGAGGCCGGCGAGTACCCGCTGGCGATTGCGTACTCCACCGTGCTGATCGTCTTCATGCTGACGGTGCTGCTGCTGGTGCAGCGCGCTACCGGCAGCGTGAAGATCGGCCGCCGTCCTCTCGTCACGGGCTCCTCATGAACAACAAGAACAAAGCCGGCGGCGTGGTCTTCGAGGGCGTGAGCAAGCGCTACGGCAACGTGACAGCGGTCGACAACGTCTCGTTCACGATCGAGCCGGCGACGCTGGTCACGCTGCTCGGCCCCTCGGGCTGCGGCAAGACGACGACGTTGCGCATGGTGGCCGGCCTGGAAGCCGCGTCGAGCGGCCGCGTGCTGATCGGCGGCGCCGACGTGACGAACCTGTCGGCGGCGGAGCGCGACGTCAGCATGGTCTTCCAGTCGTACGCCCTCTTCCCGCACATGAACGTGCTCGACAACGTCAGCTACGGCCCGCAGTCGATGAAGAAGACACGCGCCGAAGCCGAAGCGATGGCGGCCGACAAGCTGAAGATGCTCGGCCTGTCGGGCTTGGAAAAACGTTTGCCCTCCGAACTCTCGGGCGGTCAACAGCAACGCGTCGCCGTCGCCCGCTCGCTGGTGCTCGAACCCGCGGTGCTGCTGTTCGACGAGCCGCTGTCCAACCTCGACGCCAAACTGCGCCGCCGCGTGCGGCAAGAGATCCGCGAACTGCAGCAGTCGCTGCGCCTGACGGTGCTCTACGTGACGCACGACCAGAGCGAAGCGCTAGCGGTGAGCGACCGCATCATCGTCATGGACGGCGGCCGCATCGCGCAGCAAGGCACGCCACAGCAGCTCTACCGCGAGCCCGCCGGCCGCTTCATGGCCGACTTCATCGGCGATGCGAATCTGGTCGATGGCGAGCTGGTGGCCGATGGCTCCTCGGGCCTTCGCTTTTCTGCGGCAGGTGTCGCGGTGCCGGTGCGAGCCGCGAATGCGGCCCCCGGCAAAGCGACGCTGGCGTTGCGCCCGCACCGGCTGCACCTCGTGCCACCAGCGCAGGCGCTGCTGCAGGGCACCTGCAAGCGCGCCGACTACCTCGGCAGCCACCTCGAAGTGCTGGTCGACTCGCCCTGGGGAGAACTGCTGCTGTTCGCTGAGGCCGAGACGCCCGCGCCGGCTGCGGGTGCGACGCTGGGCGTAACCTTCGCGCCGGGCGATGCGATCGTGTTGCCGCGCTGACGTTTGAGTTCAGCAGCCGCTAGCGGCGCGCCCTTGCACCTGAGGCTAGGCGCCTTGTGCAGGCGTCGCGGAAGTCGGCTTTGCATTTGCCCAATCGGCGTCTGGGTCTGCTATCTCTACCTTGATGACTTGCTCTTTGAACCCAGTTGACTGAAGCAGGTTGTATTGATCTTTCAGCGCCTCTACAGGATGCTGCCAATCATGGAGGTAGTAGATCGCAGCCACCTTTGCTTGAAGCATTGCTTTCGTGCAATCGAAGCAAGGCCGGAGCGTTGAATACATGACGGCGCCTTCGACTGCATTCCCAAACCTTGCTGCGGAGATAAGCGCATTCTGTTCGGCGTGAACGCAAATGCAAACGTCATATCCAACACTGGCTTGATAGGTTGCTCGATCCTTGCAACGCACACACCCACCGTCCAGACAGTTCGTGATGCCTTCGGGAGTTCCGTTGTAGCCAGTGGCAATGATTCGGTTGTCACGAACCAACACGGCGCCGACCTTGCGCCCCATGCAGTTTGCGTTCTTCCTGACCGCCATGGCGATATTCATGTAGTACTGATCTTTTTCCACGCAACCTCCGGCGGCAACGAGTTGATGAGTCAGCAGCGCTTGCAGTGCCTCGATCGACCTTATCCCAAACGCAGCGCCATGAATACCGCGCTATCGCGGTACGCATCGAGCGCCGCCTCGTCCTGATAGTGGCGCATGCCGCTGTCGTCGTGCGGCGGCAGCTCGACAAAACCAACCGAGCGGTACAACGCATGCGCCGCCGCAAGGCTCTTCAGGCTCTCCAACCGCACCGCGTCGCAACCCATCGCACGCGCGTCGTCGAGCAAGCGGCGGAGCAGCAAGCGCGCGGCGCCATGGCCGCGCGATGCCGGCTGCACGTACATGCGCTGGATCTCCGCGGTGATGGCATCGATGCGCTGCAGCGCGCCGACGCCGACGAACGCCTGCGCATCGCGCAACAGGTAGAAGCGGCCGTGCGGCGCGTAGAACTTGCTTCGGTCACCGATATCCGACACCAGCATCGCTTCGGTGTCGAAGGCGAGGCCATGGCGTTCGGCAGCCACGCCCGCCACCCACGACAGGTACTCGCCGAGCAGACGGCGCGCCGCTGCGGTGGTGGCGTCGTCGCCGACAGGCACCAACTCCATCGCGCTCGCCGTCAGATAACGCGCCGCGGCGCCGCCGTTTGCACATCGCCGCTGTTGGGCGTGCCGGTGGGTTCGATCAGCAGCAGGTGAACTTCGCCCACCGCGCGCGGCCGGTGCTCGATGCCTTTGGGCACGATGAACATCTGCCCCGGCCCGAGGGTGACGGTGCCCTCCGGCCCGCCCCGCAAGTCGATCTGCAACTCACCCCTCAACACAAGAAAAAAGTCGTCGCTGTCGGCATGCGAGTGCCAGCTGAACTCGCCTTGCACCTTGACGACCATCACGTCGTGGCCGTTGTACTCGGCCACGGTGCGCGGCGCCCAATGGTCGTGGAACAGGGTCAGCTTGTGCTGCAGGTCGATGGCTTGGGTGGTCATGGGCGGACGATGCCAGCGCGCGGCGCCCGTGTCTTGTACGCTTGTTGCATGGCGATGAACGAGTGGGCGCGTTACCGGCGCGGGCCGATCGACGGCGTGACGCGATTCGACGCGCGCTTCGTCGGCCATGTCTTCGAGCGCCACAGCCACGACACGTTCTCGATCGGCGTCACCACCGGCGGCGTGCAGCGTTTCGATTGCCGCGGCGCGCGCCATGACAGCGTGCCCGGCGACATCATCCTGTTCAACCCGGACGAGATGCACGATGGCCGCGCCGGCGCGCATGAGAGCTTTTTCTGCTACTCGATGCTGTACGTGGCGCCCGCCGCGCTGAGCGAGATGCTCGGTGGATCGCAAGGCGCAGCGCCGTGCGGACATTGGCGCCGGCCGCACGTTCACGACCCGGCGCTGGCGCGCGGGTTGCTCGCGACGATGGCCGCGCTGACGCAACCCGGCGAGACGCTGCGCGCGCAGGCCCTGCTCGCACGGGCGCTGCGACGGGTGCTGCTCCGCCACGGCGAGGCGCCGCCGCCGGACGTCGGCGCCGATGCGGCCCGGCAGCGCTTGAACAGCGTGCGCGATTTCATCGAAGCGCACCACGGCGAAGACCTGCGCATCGAGGCGTTGGCCACGCTCGCCGGCCTGTCGCGCGCGCACCTGACGCGCGCCTTCAGCCGCGCCTTCGGCGTGGCGCCGCACGGCTACCTGAACGCGGTGCGCTTGCGCCGGGCGCAGCAGGCCTTGCTGCGCGGGCAATCCCTCACCGAGGCCGCAGTCGCTTCGGGCTTCGCCGATCAGAGCCATTTCACACGCCGCTTCAAGGGCGCGTTCGGCGTGCCGCCGGGCGCCTGGCTGACGCAGATGCATGCGGCGCGCCACCCTGCACAATCACTCGCTTGAAGTAGTACCCGGGCCGTGCGCCCGTTTCCCGCATGACCACCGCACGCCGCGCCGTGCTGGCGCTGATCGCGCTCGCGCTGCTCAACGCCGCACTCAGTTTTCGCAACCTCTGGCCAACGCCCGGCATCACGCTCGACACCCGCCTGGCGCCGGAGTTCGTGGCGCTGTGGCTGCTGTTGTTGGCCGGCGTGGCCTGGCGCGGCGCGCTGACCGCGCGCGTGGTCACGGTGCTGGCGGCCGCCTGGCTGATGCTGGCGCTGGGCCGCTATGCCGACGTCACCGTGCCGACGCTGTTCGGCCGCGCGGTGAACCTGTACTGGGACGGCCAGCAGATACCGCGCTTCCTGCTGACCGCATCGCGCGAGTCGCCGGGCTGGCTCGTCGCCGCCGTCGTCGCCGCGGTCGCGGCTGCGCTGACGGCGCTGTTCATGCTGCTGCGCTGGGCCGTGCACACCGTGGCCCACGATGCCGTGCCGTATGCGCTGCGCACGCGCTGGACCTGGCTGCCGACGCTGGCCGCGGTGGCCGCCGTGGGGGTGCATCAGGCGGGCGCGGCGCCGGGCGTGACCTGGCATCTGGTGACGCACCCGGTGACGCCCACCTACGCGCGCCAGGCCTGGCTGCTCAGCACGGCGTTGTCGCCGCAGCGCCTGGCCGAGACGCTGCCGACCTCGGCCGCGCTGGACGCGGCGCTGGTGCAACCGGCACAAGCCATCGGCGCCTTGCGCGGCCGCGACTTCAAGTTGTTCTTCCTCGAGTCGTACGGCGCCATGGCCTACGAGCATGCACGCGCGGCGCCGGCCTTGGCCGCATCGCGGCAGCAGCTCGAACAGGACATCACCGCCAGCGGACGCGTGGTGGCCTCGGCCTTCGTGCGTGCTTCCACCTTCGCCGGGGCGTCGGAGCTGTCGCACCTGAGCCTGCTGTCGGGCGTGGATCTGTCCGACCCGCTGCGCCACGACCTGATGCTGACGACGCAGCGGCCGACCCTCGTCTCGCTGTTTCGCGGCGCCGGCTACCAGACCGCCGGCCTGTACCCGGCGCTGAGTTGGGACTGGGACGAGCGCGCGTTCTACGGCTTCGATCTGTTCCTCGACGCGCGCGAGTTGAACTGGCGCGGCCCGGCGCTGGGTTACTGGAAAGTGCCCGACCAGTACAGCCTGGCGCGTTTCGAGCAACTGCATCCGCCGGGCGCCGGCGCGGCGCCGCGCTTCCTGTTCTTTCCGACCATCAGCTCGCACCTGCCCTTCGGTCCGGTGCCGCCGTACCAGAGCGACTGGCAGCGCCTGCTGTCGGCCGACCCATACGGCGCTGAGGTGTCGCGCCGGCTCGTCGCCGCGCCGGTGAACTGGAACGACATGCTGCCCAACTACATCGGCATGTTCGACTACACCTACCGCTGGCTCGGCGGCTATTTGCGGCAACCCGAGGCGCGTGAATCGGTGATGCTGTGGGTGGGCGACCACCAGCCCGCGGCCAGCGTCAGCGGCCCCGGCGCGAGCTGGGACGTGCCGGTGCACATCGTCACGCGCGACCGCGCGCTGTTGCAGCGTTTCATCGCCCAGGGCTTCGTTGCGGGCCTGACACCGGAGCGCGCACCGCTGGGCGGCATGCACGACCTGACGACGCTGCTGCTGCGCGCCTTGGACGCGCGGCCGCCCGCTGCCAGCGCTATTTCACCAGCGGCCGCACGCTGGTGAAGCCACCGTCCACCGGGATCACCTGCCCGGTGATGCGCGACGCCGCGTCCGACAGCAACCACGCCATCACCGCGGCCACGCTGTCGGCCGACTGCACGCCGCCGAGCGGGTATTGCTTGCCGGCGCCTTCGCGCATGGCCGGCACTTTCAACATGCCGGCGGTCATCGGCGTCTCGGTCATGCCGGGGGCGACGACGTTGATGCGCAGGCCGAGCGGCGCGTAGGTGGCCGCGGCGCTGCGCGCCAGCGCTTCGACGCCGCCTTTGGCGGCAGCGATGGCTTCGTGGTTGGCCACGCCGATGCGCGCGACGACGGAGCTGGCGAACACAGCCGCACCGGGTGTCGATGATCCACGCAGCGCTTCGACCCAGGCGCCGAGCATGAACACCGCACTGTCGAGGTTGATCCGCATCACGTCGCGATATGCCTCGGCGCTGGTGCGGTGCAGCGGCGCGATCAGCGTGCTGCCGACGCAGTGCGCGAGCACGGTCGGCGGCGCATCGAAAGTCTGTTTGCAAGCGGCGATGGCGGCCGCGGCGCCTTCGGGCGTGGTCGTGTCGGCGGCGATGCGCGCCTCGGCGGGCACGTCTTGCAGCTGCGCCGCGTCACGGCCGACGGCGGCGACGCGCCAGCCGAGCGCGTGCAACTGCGTGCACAAGGCGCGGCCGATGCCGCCGCGGGCGCCGGTGATGAGAGCGATCGGTGATGTCATGGCAGCGGCTTTCGTTGAACGTCAGGATCGGCTCTTCGACCAGAAGGCCGAGAACGAGCGACAGCGGGTGGGTGGATCGGCGAAGGCGCGCGGCATCGGCGTGAGATCGAACGCGCTGAACGCCGCGCCGAGGTGCAGGTTGTGCACACCGCGCACGCTCTTCGCACCGGCCAGCGCGGCGTGCAGCGCGTCTCGCTCGCCGAACCAGCGCCGCGCCGTCAGCGCTTTCATGCGCGTGCCGACGAAACGCCAGCGGCGCTCGCTCCACGGCCACGCGCGATGAAAGGCTGCGTCGAGCACGGCCACCGGCAGCGTGCCGGCAGGCGCGTCGGCGAGCGACCAGGGGTGCACGAGCCAGACGTCTCGATCTTTGACGGCCGCGGCGTCGGGCGCCGAGAAGCCGAGGTCCGCCGGCGGCGCCGCCAGCAGCGGCGGCTCGGCCACCGCGGCATGCTCGCCGCGCTCCGCCGCCACGGCCTGCGTCGAGCGCGCCAGACGATCGAGCGCGGCGGCGCCGGCATCGATTGCCGTGCCGGCGCTGTGCCACGGCACATCGGCCAGGCGCTGCACGTTGTCGGCCGTCACCAGGTAGGGCTTGGCGCTGCCGGTGCCGGCCACCCACTGCCACGACAGGTGGTTGCTCGCCAGGTCGCCGTCGAGCAGATGCGCGTACAACCAATCGGCGCCGGCGCGCCAATGCACCTTGCGCAGGTGCACGACATACGACGCGAGCCACAGGCGCGCGTGGTTGTGCAGGTAGCCGTCGGCATAGAGCGCGCGCACCGCAAGGTCGATCACCGGCACGCCGCTGCGGCCCTCGCGGATGTCGGCCGGCAGCTCACGTGTGTACGCCGCGTCGGGCAGCGGGCCGTCGTGCAGCGACGTGAAGATCGCGTCGCCGTCATGCCGCCACGCGTGATGGAAAAACTCGCGCCAGCCGAGCTCCATCGCCAGCTTGTGTTCAAGCGGCAAGGCCAGCGCGCGCATCACGTCGGGCACATGCAGATAGCCGTGCGTAAGGTACGGCGACAGGCGCGTGACGGCGCCGCGCAGGTGGTTGCGCGTGCGCGCGTAGTCGCCCGGGCGCGCGGCGTGCAGTGCTTGCTGCGCGGCCTCTGGTGTCGGCGTGAAGACTTCAGCCGGCATGCCCGACCTCGCCCCGCCGGATCGCCGCCGCGCGCTCGGCGATGCGCGAGCGCTCGTCGGTGGGCACGCGAGCCAGGTTCTTCACCTGCATCACCGTGCGCATGTTCTTCGCCAGCATCGTTTCGTGCCGCGCCAGGAAATCCCAGTACAGCGTGGTGAACGGGCACGCGCGTTCGCCGACGCGCTCGCCCGGCTTGTAGCGGCAGCCCGCACACAAGCTGCCGCCGCTCTGCCGCTCGATGTACTTGCCGCTGGCGATGTAGGGCTTGCTGGCCATCAGGCCGCCGTCGCCGTACTGGCTCATGCCGAGCGTGTTCGGCAACTCGACCCACTCCACGGCATCCACGTACACCGCGAGGTACCACGCGTGCACCTCTTGCGGCCGCACGCCGTGCAGCAGCGCGTACAGGCCGGTGACCATCAGGCGCTGGATGTGGTGCGCGTAGCCGTGTTCGAGCGTCTGGCCGAGGGCGTCGGCCATGCAGGCCATGTCGGTCTTCGCGTCCCAGTAGAACGACGGCAGCGCTTCCTGCGCGTTCATTTCGTTGAGCTCGAGGTAGCCGGGCATCTGCGTCCAGTAGATGCCGCGCACGTACTCGCGCCAGCCGAGGATCTGGCGGATGAAGCCTTCGGCGCTGTGCAGCGGCACGCGGCCGGCGCGGTAGGCCGCTTCGGCGGCGGCGACGACCTCACGCGCGCCCAGCAGCTTCAGGTTCAGCGCGGACGACACGTGCGAGTGCCACAACCACGGCTGGCGTGGCCACAGCGCATCCTGCCAGCGGCCGAAGTTCGGCAGGCGCTCGTCGATGAAACGCTGCAGCGCGTGCAGCGCCTGCTCGCGCGTCACGGCCCAGGCAAAGCTGTCGAGCGCGCCGGGGTGCTCGGCGAAGCGCTGCCGCACGAGCGCGATGACCTCGCGCGTGATCGCATCGGGCTCGAAGCGTGCACGCTCGGGCACCGCGCCGGGACCCTGCTTGCCGAAGGACTCGCGGTTGTCGGCGTCGAAGTTCCATTGCCCGCCTTCGGGCTGATCGGGCTCCGCGCCGTCCATCAACACCGCGTGTTTGCGCCGCATCTCGCGGTAGAAGA
>CADEEN010000002.1:0-2616 GCA_902826345.1 uncultured Burkholderiales bacterium
TCTGGGGCGTCTCGGGCAACCTGCGCTACATCGTGCTGGCCTGGGCCGGCGCGGCGCTCGGCTACACGACGACGCAGGCGTCGAGCCTGGTCGGCGTGGTCGCGGTCGGCACCGCGGTGGGCGCCATCGTGGCCTCGATGTTCATGAAGCTCGACCGCGCGACGAGCGTCATTCCGCTGGGCATCGGCATGGGGCTGCTCGTCATCCTGATGAACTTCATCGACAACGTCTGGCTGGCCGCGCCCTTCCTGATCCTGCTCGGCGGCATCGGCGGCTACCTCGTCGTGCCGATGAACGCGCTGCTGCAACACCGCGGCCACAACCTGATGGGCGCCGGCCGCTCGATCGCCGTGCAGAACTTCAACGAGCAGGCCTGCATCCTCGGCCTCGGCGCGTTCTACACCGCGATGACGAAGTTCGGCCTGTCGGCGTTCGGCGCGATCACGATCTTCGGCCTCGTCGTCGCCGGCACGATGGAGCTGATCCGGCGCTGGCACCAGCGCAACACGGTGCAGCACCGCGATGAGGTCGAGCGCTTGCTGGCGATCGCGCGCTCCGATCCGCATTGAGCACGTCGCAACGCGCGTTGCTACCAGCACTCGCGCTGGTCTTCAACGCCTTCACCTGGGGTGTCAGCTGGTGGCCGTTTCGCCAACTCGAAGCGGCGGGCCTGCACCCGCTGGCCGCCACGGCGCTGATCTATCTGCTGGCCGTCGCCCTGATCACGCTCGTGCGGCCGGCCGCCTGGCGCGAGGTGCTGACACACCCCGCGCTGTGGGTGCTGGTGCTGGCCTCCGGCACGACCAACGCTGCGTTCAACTGGGCGGTGACGATCGGCGACGTCGTGCGCGTCGTGCTGCTGTTTTATCTGATGCCGGTCTGGGCCGTGCTGCTGGCGCGCCTGCTGCTGCACGAGCCGCTGACCGCCGGCGCGCTGTTGCGCGTGGCGCTGGCTCTGGCCGGCGCGCTGATCATCCTGTGGCCGCAGGATGGCGCCGGCTGGCCGCTGCCGCGCACGCTGGCCGAGTGGCTCGGCGTGATCGGCGGCTTTTCGTTCGCACTCAACAACGTCATGCTGCGTCGCGAGGCCGCGCGCTCCGAAGGCGCCCGCGCGCTGGCGATGTTCGTCGGCGGCGCGCTGGTGGCGCTGCTGTTGGCGCTCGTCCTGCACAGCCGCGGCGTCGTACCGGGCTTGCCGGCGCTGTCCTGGGGCTGGATCGCCGGCGCGGTCACGCTCGGCGCGTTCTTCCTCGCCAGCAACCTGGCGTTGCAGTACGGCGCCGCGCGGCTGCCGGCCAATGCGACGGCGGTGATCATGCTCGTCGAGGTGCTGTTCGCCAGCGTCTCTGCCGTGCTGCTCGGCGCGGGCAGCGTCGATGCGCGGGTGCTGGCGGGTGGGGCGGCGATCATCGCCGCGGCCGCGTCGGCGGCGCTGCGGGGCCGCAGCGCGCACTGAAGTGAAGGCTCAGCCGGGGTTGGCCGGCGTGGGCGGCAGCACCGCGGAGTCCTCGGGCGGCTGCACGAGCGGCGCCTTGCTGTCGTCGAACCCGGGCGCCGAGGTGTTGCCGGCAGGCCCGGCCGCCGCACTCTTGCGCTTGCGCCGCGGCTTGTCGGCCTCGGCCGGGGCGACCAGGCCGAGCGTGCGCAACTGGCCGAGCATCGTCTCTTCCTTGATCGGCTTGGTCAGGTAGGCGTCGCAGCCGGCGAAGGTGCCGCGCACCCGGTTGGTGGCGCTGCCATGCGCGCTGACGATGACCACGCGCGGCGGCAAGCCGGTGCCGTGCGGGCGCTGCTGGCGCTTCAGGTGCTGGCACAGCGCGAAGCCGTCCATCGCACTGTCGGGCCCGAGATCGATGTCGACGAACACGGCGTCGAAGCGCTGCTGCGCCAGCAGCGCCAGCGCGCTCTGGCTGTTGATCGCGGTTTCGGTGCGCAGGCCGAGCGCAGAGAGCTGGCGTTGCAGGAAGCGCAGCGCGATCTCGCTGTCGTCGATCAGCAGCGCCAGCGGGCCTGTTGCGACATCGCTGGCGCGGCGCTGCGGTTGCTCGTCGGCGGCCAGCGGCGCGAGCGGCGCAGGGCCGCTGTTGACATGCAGCGGCGGCGGCGCGCTCTTGAAAAAGCGCAGTGCCACGGCGGCGTCGAGTTCGCGGAAGACCTGCAGCGGGTCGATCGGGCGCATCGTCCAGGCCAGCGCGCCTTCGGGCGCCAGCGAGCCGATGTAGACCGTGTCGGCGCCGCGGTCGGCGGCCATGACCTCGTCGATCGCGCCCGGGTGGTCGGCGTCGGCGATGACGAAATCGGCGCTGCCGATGTCGTCCACTTGTTCGTACGCCGGCACGCGCGTGCCGGAAAAGCGCAGGTACGAGGTCAGCGCCTGGCGCTCGAAATCGCCGAAGCCGATGAGCAGCACACGCTGCACCGGCATCGGCATGGAAGGGGGGGCAGAGGTGTGTAGCGCACTCACACTGCCGATGTTCCCGGGGCACCGGCGCGCTGTCAACGAAAGGCTCCCCCTAGACCGCATCCGGATGTTCGAGGCGATACGATGCGTGAATTTGGACCACCCCCGAAGCGGCTTCGCCGCCTCCCCCTCAAGGGGGCAACGCCAGTGGACCG
>CADEEN010000002.1:2669-4325 GCA_902826345.1 uncultured Burkholderiales bacterium
CCTTGCATCGCGTGGAGACCAGCCCCATGACAACGACCAACCTGTTCGAGTTTTCGTCGAAGTCGATCGGCGGCAAGACGGCTGACTTTGCGGCGCGGCGCGGGCATGTCTTTCTGATCGTCAACACCGCCAGCGCGTGTGGCTTCACGCCGCAGTTCAAGGGGTTGGAGACGCTGTGGCAGGACCTGCGCGAGCGCGGGCTGGTCATCGTCGGCTACCCGTGCAACCAGTTCGGCGCGCAAGACCCGGCAAGCAACGGCGAGATCGCCTCGTTCTGCGAAATGAACTACGGCGTGAGCTTTCCGATGATGGCCAAGGTGGACGTCAACGGCGCCGGCGCCGACCCGCTGTGGGTCTGGCTCAAGGCCGAAGCGCCGGGGCTGCTCGGCAGCGAGGCGATCAAGTGGAACTTCACCAAGTTCCTCGTCGGCCGCGACGGCAAGGTCATCAAGCGCTATGCGCCGAACGACGAGCCGGAGAAGCTGCGGGCGGACATCGAGGCGGCGCTGGCGGCATGAGCGTTTTCAAGCATCTCGAGCCCTACGCCGGCGACCCGATCCTGAGCCTCAACGAGGCCTTCCAGAAAGACCCGCGGCCGCACAAGATCAACCTGTCGATCGGCATCTACTTCGACGACGACGGCCGCATTCCGGTGCTGGCCAGCGTGCGCGATGCCGAGGCGCAGATGCTCGCTGCGGGCGGCACCAAGAGCTACCTGCCGATCGAAGGCGATGCGGCGATGCGGCGCGCGGTGCAGGCGCTGCTGTTCGGCGCCGGGCATGCGGCGATCCGGGATGGCCGCATCGCCACGCTGCAGACCGTCGGTTCGAGCGGCGGCCTGAAGGTCGGCGCCGACTTCATCAAGCGCTGGTTGCCCGACAGCGCCGTCTGGGTCAGCGACCCGACCTGGGACAACCACCGCGCGATGTTCGAAGGCGCCGGCATCGCTGTCCACGCCTACCCGTATTACGACCCGAACACCGGCGGCCTGCGCTTCGATGCGATGTGCGAGGCGCTGCGCGCCTTGCCTGCGCGAAGCATCGTCCTGCTGCACGCCTGCTGCCACAACCCGACCGGCGTCGATCTGTCGCGCGCGCAGTGGGACCGGCTCGTGCCGCTGCTGGTCGAGAGGCAGCTGCTGCCCTACCTCGACCTCGCCTACCAGGGCTACGGCGACGGCATCGAAGAAGACGCGTACGCGGTGCGGCGGATGGCCGATCAGGGCATGACGTTCATCGTCGCCAACTCGTTCTCGAAGAGCATGAGCGTGTATGGCGAACGCGCCGGGGCTTTGAGCGTCGTCTGCGCCGACGCCGCCGAAGCCGAGCTCGTGCTCGGCCAGTTGAAGGCCACCGTGCGCCGCAACTACTCGAGCCCGCCGATCCACGCCGCCGGCATCGTCGCCCGCGTGCTCACCGACGCGACGTTGCGCCCGCGGTGGGAGGCCGAAGTGGCGGCGATGCGCGAGCGCATCCTGGCGATGCGCAAGAGCCTGCATGCGGTGCTGTCGGCCCGGTTGCCGGGCCGCGACTTCGGCTACTTCCTCAGCCAGCGCGGCATGTTCAGCTACACCGGCCTGTCGGGCGCGCAGGTCGATCGGCTGCGCGACGAGTATGCGGTGTACCTCGTGCGTTCCGGGCGCATGTGCGTGGCGGG
>CADEEN010000002.1:4425-32860 GCA_902826345.1 uncultured Burkholderiales bacterium
GTCAGATGCACCGCCCGCCATCGACCTCCATGCACACGCCGGTGACCATCGACGCTTCGTCGCTGCACAAATAGCAGGCGGCGTTGCCGAGGTCTTGCGGCGTCGAGAAGCGGCCGATCGGGATGGTGGAGAGAAACTTCGCGCGCATCTCCGGCGTGTCCTCGCCCATGAAGGTCGCCAGCAGCGGCGTGTCGCCGGCGACCGGGTTCAACGCATTGACGCGGATGCCCTGCGGCGCGAGTTCCACCGCAGACGCTCGCGTTGCGGTGATGACCCAGCCCTTGCTCGCGTTGTACCAACACAGCCGCGGGCGCGGGCTCACACCCGCCGTGGACGCCATGTTCAGCACGACGCCGCGGATGCCGTTGCCGTCGGCCGCACGCGCCTTGAAGCGCGGCACCGCCTCGCGCATCGCCAGGTAGATCGACTTCATGTTGACCGCGAACAGGCGGTCGAAGTCGAGCTCGTCGAGGCCTTCGAGAGGCTGCGGTTTGTGGCCGATGCCGGCGTTGTTGACGAGGATGTCGAGCGGGCCGAAGAAACGCTCGACGGCATCGACCATGTTCTTCGTGTCGTCGGCGCGGCTCACGTCGGCGTGCCAGGCGCGGGCCACGTTCTCACCGCCGATCGCGGCGGCGGCCTGCTCCGCCGCATCTCCGCGCAGATCGACCAGCAGTACCTTCGCCCCTTCGGCGACGAACTTGCGCGCGATGCCTTCGCCGAAGCCTGAGCCGGCGCCGGTGACGATGGCCACCTTGTCCTTGAGTCTCATCGCCATGTGCCTTTCTTGCTTTGTTGCGCTTGCAAGAGGCGGTGCCGTTGCGCACGGGGCATCGCACGCCTCACCAAGAGTGTCGATGCAGGATACTCCGGCGCGCAATGCATCTGCGCATCAGCGACTTCACCGACACCTTCATCGGCACGCCATTTGCCAGGAGCGCCGACTCGATGCCTTGGGTGCTGACGCAATCGATCGTGGCGCGCCTGTGCGATGCGCTGGCGTTGCTCGATTCGCAGCGTGGCAACTACGGGGCGATGTCGCCGTTCACCGCGACGCCAGGGTGGAAGCGGGCGCGCAACTCAAAGGCCCGGTTTTCGTGGGAGCGCATTGCTTCGTCAGCGCCACGGCGTTGCTGCGCGGCGGTGTATGGCTGTGCGAAGGCTGCACCGCCGGGCCGGCGTGCGAACTCAAATCGAGCTGGCTCGGCACCGGCAGCAAGCTCGCCCACATGAACTTCGTCGGCGACAGCGTCATCGGCCGCGACGTGAACTTCGAGGCCGGCAGCATCGTCGCCAACTCGGGTGCGCTGCTCGCGGCACGCACCGTCGTGCCGCGGTTGGCCCTCCTCGATCAAGAACTCGGCGCGCGCAACGCATGACCTGGTTCCTGCTCAAGCGCTTCGCCAGCTTCGCCGCCACGCTCGCCGTGGCGTCGCTGATCGTCTTCGCCGTGCTCGAAATCCTGCCCGGCAACCCCGCCGAGGTGATGCTCGGCGACACCGCCACGCCCGAGTCGCTGGCCGCGCTCGAAGCCAGGCTCGGCCTCGACAAGCCGGCCGCCGTGCGCTATGCGGCGTGGGTCAGCGGCTTGCTGCAAGGCCGGAGCGCCACAAGCTACGCGTACGACACGCCCACGTTCGATCTGATCGCCGAGCGCTTGCAGGTCAGCCTGCCGCTGGCCTTGCTGGCGATGGCGCTGACTGTCGTCGTCGCGTTGGCCGCGGGCGTGTACGCGGCGGCGAACCACCGCAAGGCCGGCGACACCGGCGTCATGGTGCTGGCGCAGATCGGCCTGTCGCTGCCGAACTTCTGGCTGGCGATCCTGCTGATCCTGGTCTTCGCCGTGCAGCTGCAATGGGTCAGCGCCGGCGGCTTCCCCGGTTGGCGCGAAGACGAGGGCGGCGGCGTGGGGCCGGCGCTGTCGTCGCTGTTGCTGCCCGCGCTGTCACTGGCCGCGGTGCAGGCCGCGATCTTGGCCCGCGTCACGCGCTCATCGGTGCTCGAGGCGCTGCGCGAAGACTACGTGCGCACCGCGCGCGCCAAGGGCCTGTCGCGCCGCCAAGTCTTGTGGCGCCACGTGCTGCGCAACGCGATGGTGCCGGTGCTGACGATCATGGGCCTGCAGTTCGCCAACCTGATCACCGGCGCGATCATTGTCGAGAACGTGTTCGTGCTGCCGGGCATCGGCCGCCTGGTGTTCCAGGCCATCGGCAACCGTGATCTGGTGCTGGTGCGCGACGTGGTGATGCTGCTCGCGGCCGTCGTCGTGCTCGTCAACTTCGTCGTCGATGTGCTGTACGCGGTGATCGACCCGCGCTTGCGGGCGGCACGATGAAACAGGCGCTGCGTCACCCGAGCTTCGTCTTCGGCGCACTGCTCGTGCTGCTGCTCGCCGCCGCGGCGCTGCTCTCGCTCGTATGGAGCCCGTACCCTCCGGCGGACATCGATATCGCCAACAAACTGAGTGGCCCCTCTGCGGCGCACTGGCTCGGCACCGACAGCCTCGGCCGCGACATCGCCTCGCAACTGCTCGTCGGCGCGCAGACCTCGATCGTTGTCGGCGTCGTCGCCGTCGCCATCGGCGTGCTGTTCGGCGTGGCCATCGGCTGCGTCGCAGCCGCCAAGCGCGGCTGGATCGAAGAGCTGCTGATGCGCGGCAGCGATTTCACCTTCGCCTTCCCGGCGTTGCTGACCGCGATCATGCTGACCGCCATCTACGGCCCCGGCTTGCTGACGAGCATCGTCGCCATCGGCATCTTCAACATCCCGGTCTTCGCGCGCCTGGCCCGTGCTGCTGCCCACGGCGTCTGGTCGCGCGACTACGTGCTCGCCGCGCGCGCCGCCGGCAAGGGCACGTGGCGCATCACCACCGACCACGTGCTGCCCAACATCGCCAACGTGCTGATCGTGCAAGTGACGATCCAGTTCGCGCTGGCGATCCTCGCCGAAGCGGCCTTGAGCTACCTCGGCCTGGGCACACAGCCGCCGCAACCGAGCTGGGGCCGCATGTTGAACGAGGCACAAACCATGATGTTCCAGGCGCCTTTGCTTGCGGTCTATCCTGGCGTGGCGATCGCGCTGGCGGTGCTCGGGCTGAACCTGCTCGGTGATGGCCTGCGCGATTTGCTCGACCCGAAACTTGCGAGGCAACGCTGATGAGAAAACTGCAGATCGATTTTGTTTCCGACGTGGCCTGCCCCTGGTGCGCCGTCGGCCTGAACGCGCTCGAACGCGCGCTGCAGCGCAGCGGCGTCGAGGCCGAGCTGCACATGCAGCCCTTCGAGTTGAATCCGACGATGGCGGCCGAAGGCGCCAACGCCGCGCAGTACCTGAAGGCCAAGTACGGCATGAGCGACGAGCAGCTCGCCGTCAACCGCGCACGCATCGCCGAGCGTGGCGCCGCCGAGGGCTTCACCTTCGGCACGCGCGAGCACGTCTGGAACACCTTCGATGCGCACCGCCTCTTGCATTGGGCCGGTGTCGAAGGCGCTGCGGGCCAGCAGCGCGCGTTGAAGCATGCGCTGCTCACGGCGTATCACGGCGAGGGCCGCAACCCCGGCGCGCACGATGTCCTGCTCGAACTGGCCACGCAAGTCGGCCTGCCGCCCGAGCGCGCACGCGAGGTGCTGGAGAGGAACGAGTTCGCCGACGAGGTGCGCGAAGCCGAGCGCTTCTGGCAAGAGGCCGGCATTCAGTCGGTGCCCGCGGTCGTCATCAACCGCCAGCACCTGATCTCCGGCGGCCAGCCGAGCGAAGCCTTCGAGCAGGCGCTGCGGCAGATCGCGAGCGATGGCGCGTAACGTCGAGGTCAAGGCGCGGATCGACAGCGTCGATGCGCTGCTGGCGCGCGCGCAGCGGGTGGCCGATGGGCCACCCGAGCGCATCGAGCAAGACGACACCTTCTTCGCCTGCGCACGAGGGCGCCTGAAGCTGCGTGATTTCGGCGATGGCACGGGTGAGCTGATTCACTACCAACGCGCCGACAGCGAAGGCCCCAAGCTCTCCGAGTACGTGCGCGCATCCACCACCGACCCCCGCGCGCTGCGCGAAGCGTTGACGTGTGCGCTGGGCGCGAACGCCGTCCTCGGCCGTGTGCGCAAGACGCGCTGGCTGCTGATGGCCGGCCCGACGCGCATCCACCTCGACCGCGTCGACCTCTTGGGCGATTTCATCGAACTGGAAGTCGTGCTGCGCGACGGTCAACCAGCGGCCGATGGCGAGGCGATGGCCGAAGCGCTGCTGCGCCAGCTAGGCATCGCGCCCGCGCAACGCGTCGCCGGCGCGTACCTCGATCTGCTCGAACGATGACCTTGCTCGATGTGCGTGACCTCACCGTCACGCTGCCCACCGCGCAGGGCCGCCGCGCCGCCTTGCGCGGCGTGTCGTTCACGCTCGACCGTGCCGGCACGCTCGGCCTCGTCGGCGAATCGGGCTGCGGCAAATCACTGACGGCGCTGGCGCTGATGGGCCTGGTGCCCGAAGGCGCGCACGTCAGCGGTTCGATCCGCTTCGACGGCCGCGAGCTCACGGCACTCGGCGACGACGCGATGAGCGCGCTGCGCGGCGACCGCCTCGGCATGGTGTTCCAGGAGCCGATGACGGCGCTGAACCCGGTGCATCGCATCGGCAACCAGATCGCCGAGTCGCTGCGCCTGCACAAGCAGATGAGTGCCGCGGCCGCGCGCGCCGAAGCCCTGCGCTTGCTGCAGCGCGTGCACCTGCCGCGCGCGCGCGAGCGGTTGGATGCCTACCCGCACGAGCTCTCCGGCGGCCAGCGCCAGCGTGTCGTCATCGCCATCGCGCTGGCCTGCGGGCCCGACCTGCTGATAGCAGACGAGCCGACGACCGCGCTCGACGCGACGATCCAGCGCGAGGTGCTCGACCTGCTCGACGAGTTGCGGCGCGACAGCGGCATGGCGCTGCTGCTGATCAGCCACAACCTCGACGTCATGGCCGCGCGCGTCGAGCGGCTGGCCGTGATGTACGGCGGGCAGATCGTGGAGAGCGGGCCGACGCGCGAGGTCTTCGAGCAACGCGCGCACCCGTACACGCGCGGCCTGTTCGCCGCGCGGCCAATGCTCGGCCTGGCGCGCGGCACGCGCCTGCACACCATCCGTGGCCGTGTGCCGGCGCTGCACGAGATGCCGGCCGGGTGCGCCTTTGCCGATCGATGCGAAAGTGCGATGGAAGAGTGTCGTCTCGCTGATCCGAACCTGCGTCACGTGGCCACGGATCACAGCGCTCGTTGCCTCTTGGTCGCGGAACCGAAAGGCCGGCAAGATGCGCTCTCCGAAGACTCTGACACCCCATCGCGATGAAGAAGCGCCTTTCGTTCCTTGCCGCGGCTGCCATGTTGTGGTGCTGCATCACCGTTGGCGCGAATGAGGTTGTCGCATCAGCGCGGCGCGTAGCGGTGGCCGTGTGGGTCGGGCATGAACTCAACCTGCAGCGATCGGGCGCCTTGGTCTTTGGCAATGAGAGAGGAAAGGTGGCGGTTGTCGGCGATGAGTTGGCCAGCATGGTCTACGAAGCGGTGTCGAGGGAGCTGGCGCAGGAGAGGCGCTTCAGCATCCGCCGAGTGACGTTGGAGCCGCATGAGCTGCGTGGCTTGGGATCCAAGGCTGCTGAAGGCTCGACGGGGGTTTGGCGCCGATCGATCGACCACATGTCAGCGGAATTGACGCAAGCGCTGGCGCGCTGCGAATGTGACGTGATGCTGGTGGTTGCCGAAGGTGCATCAGAGCGCGTCACGCGAGCCGAGACGACGATAGTTGAGGCCGAGTGGGCCGGCCCGGCGGAGGCCGTGACCTCGCTGGACGTGAGAGCCTGGAGAGTTCTGGGCGACGGCTTGTTTGCTTCGACTTCCAAGGGCCTTTTGTCGGCGCTTTTTGAGCTGGGCCTTCGTCCCTCTTGCACGCTGTTCTTCCATTTGGTCCACACGTCGCCGCAGCAGCGGGAGCCTGGGCACGCCAGGTATGTTCCTCCTCCCGAGATGCCGGAAGGGGCAAATGCGGATTGGTGTACGTCGCCGAACGTGATCCGGTGAGTGCGGGAGTGGCATCGGCGCCGCTGCTGCGAGTTGAGCGCCTCGGACGGCGCTACGAGGTGCCGCGCCCCCATCCGTTCGCGCCCGTCATGACTGTGCCAGCGCTCGACGACGTGAGCTTCTCGGTGCACGCCGGCAAGACGCTCGGCATCGTCGGCGAATCGGGTTCCGGCAAGAGCACGCTGGCGCGGCTGGTGATGGCGCTCGAAGCGCCGTCGTCGGGTAGCGTGGTCTTCGAAGGCCGCGACCTGCACCGACTCGGCCGCGACGATTTGCGCGCCGCGCGCCGCCACTTCCAGATGGTGTTCCAGGATCCGTACAGCTCGCTCGACCCGCGCATGACGGTGGCGCGCACGGTGGCCGAGCCGTTGGAGCAACTCGAACACCTGCCGCGCGCGCAGCGCCGCGAGCGCGCCGCGGCGATGCTCGATGCCGTCGGCCTGAACGCCCGAGACCACGATGGCGACCTCGACAAGTACCCGCACGAGTTCAGCGGCGGCCAACGCCAGCGCATCGCCATCGCGCGCGCCCTGGTCACGCAGCCCAAGCTGATCGTCGCCGACGAACCCGTGAGCGCGCTCGACGTCAGCGTGCAGGCGCAGGTGCTCAACCTGATGCAGGATTTGCAGCAGCGCTTCGGCCTGGCGTATCTGTTCATCAGCCACGACCTCGCGGTGGTCGATCTGGTCTGCGACGAGTTGATCGTGTTGCAGGACGGCCGGATCGTCGAACGCGGCGCCACCGACGACGTGCTCAGCGCGCCGAGCCAAGCGTACACGCAGCGGCTGATCGACGCCGTGCCGTGGCCGCGGTGGAAGTGAAGCTCGCCGCCTGGTGTCGAACGTCGGCCAGGACGACAAACGTCACTTGGTGCGAAGGTCTCTAAAGATGTCGATCGACTCCTTGAAGACAGTTAGGGCGCTGCTGACCGAAGGATTCTTCTGGCTCCAAGTCTCGAGGATGTCTTTCAGGCTGCCGACGGCCGTGGAGCTCGCCGACAGGCAGGCCGGCGCTCTCTTGGCAAACCACTTCCTCACGCGCCCGCCTTGCCCTCCCTCGTAGGTCATCTGGTTGGCCTTCGTGGTGCCTTTCAGCTCCTCGACGAGGCAGTCCATGACGAGGGTTCGCATTTGCGTCGAGGGGCCATCGACATCCTCTGGAGCCAGGGTCCACATGCTGTCCACCAGCGTCGAGAAGCGTGAGTCACGCACCAGTGAAAACACTTGAGACGTGAAGGGCTGCATCCGGTCGGTGAGACGGTTCTGGCCGCACTTGGTCAGGTTTTCCACGCTGAGTACGAACGGGAGCCAGACCTCTGGAAATCGATCCTCGTCACGTCGGGGCCATCCGCGTAGGGAAGGTGGCGGCGGAGCCGACTGCTTGTTTCGGGAAGGGGTGACCATGTCGTACCTCCAACCGGCATTCTGCGCGAGCGCTGACTCCACCGCCCGCCACGCGGCCACTGCCGTCGCCCCAGGTTCGACGAACGGCCTGCCTCTACGGTGGCGAGCCGCTGCTGGCTTCAGATATGGCAGCATCCGCGCTGTTCAGCAGGACGCCTCGACATGCCATTCACTCGCCGCACCCTCGTTGCCTTGACCGCCATCGCCGTTTCGTTCGGCGCCGCCCACGCACAACCCATCGACAAAAGCCGCGTCACGCTGGCCATGGTGTTGGAGCCCACCGGCCTCGACCCGACGATTGCGCCGGCGGCGGCTATCGGCGAGATCGTGCACTACAACGTGTTGGAAGGCCTCGCCAAGATCAATGTCGATGGCAGCGTGACGCCGCTCTTGGCCGAGAGCTGGGCGATGGAGCCGGACGGCAAGGGCTACACCTTCAAGTTGAAGCGCGGCGTGAAGTTCCACGACGGCGAGGCCTTCGATGCCGCCGACGTGAAGTTCAGCTTCGAGCGTGCGAAGGACGACAAGAGCACGAACAAGGCGAAGAAGGCGGTGTTCGACAACATCCGCCGCATCGACACGCCCGATGCGCACACGGTGATCCTGACGCTCGACAATGCCGACCCGAATTTCCTCTTTCGCATGGGCGAGAACACGGCCGTCATCCTCGATGCGAAGAGCGCGGCCGGCACGGCGACCCAACCGGTCGGCACCGGGCCGTTCACCTTCGAAGAGTGGAAGAAGGGCACCTCGGTGTCGCTGAAGAAGTGGCCGGGTTTCCGTGACGCGAAGAACGTGAAGATCGAGCGCGTGACCTTTCGCTTCATCAACGACCCGGCCGCGCGCGTGGCCGCGCTGCTGGCCGGCGACATCGACGGCGTGCCGCGCCTGGATGCGCCGCAGGCGTTGAAGCAGCTGCAACGCGACAAGCGTTTCGTCGTCGCGGTGGG
This sequence comes from uncultured Burkholderiales bacterium, assembly GCA_902826345.1. Lineage (GTDB taxonomy): Bacteria > Pseudomonadota > Gammaproteobacteria > Burkholderiales > Burkholderiaceae_C > CADEEN01. The sequence continues at coordinate 12,825 of CADEEN010000002.1, forward strand.
CGACACGGCGGGCAAGGGCATCCTCGCCATCAACAACAAGAAAAAACCGTTCGACGACGTGCGCGTGCGCCGCGCGATCGCGCACGCGATCGACCGCAAGGCCTTCATCGACGGCGTGTTGGAAGGTCTGGGCAAACCGATCGGCAGCCACTTTGCGCCCACCGATGCCGGCTATGTCGATCTCACCGCCATGGCGCCTTACGACGTGGACAAAGCCAAGGCGCTGTTGAAGGAAGCCGGCGTGGCCACGCCGCTCAACGTCACACTCACGCTGCCGCCGCCGCAGTACGCGAGGAAGGGCGGCGAGGTGATCGCCGCGCAACTGGCCAAGATCGGCATCGTGGTGAAGATCGAGAACGTGGAATGGGCGCAGTGGCTCGGCGGCGCGTTCAAGGGCAACTTCGACCTGACGATCATCAACCACGTCGAGCCGCTGGACTACATGCAATACGCCAACAGCGCCTACTACTGGGGCTACGACAACAAGGAGTTCCGCGACATGACTGCCAAGTTCGCCGCCACCGGCAATGCGAAGGAGCGGGCAAAACTGTTCGCCGACATCCAGAACAAGATCGCCGCCGATCAGGTCAATGCCTTCATCTTCAACCCGGCGCAGGTGGCGGTGAGCCGCAAGGGATTGAAAGGGCTGTGGGCCTCGTCGCCGATCTTCGCCAATGACATGAGCGCGGTGAGTTGGCAATGAGCCAGCACACCATCGAGAAGCTGTACGCCGCTTTCGCCTCGCTCGACGCGAAAGGCATGTCCGCCTGCTACGCCGACGATGCCTTCTTCGAGGACGAAGCCTTCGCGCTGCGCGGCCGGCATGCCATCGGCGGCATGTGGTCGATGCTGATCGAGGCCATCCGCAAGCAGGGCCGCAAGGACTGGAAGCTCGAAGTGCGCGACATCACCGGAACGACGGCGCATTGGGAGCCGACCTATCGCTTCTCGGCAACCGGCCGCATCGTGCACAACATCATCGACGCCGAGTTCGAGTTCGATTCGCAAGGCCTGATCAAACGTCACCGTGATCGCTTCAGCTTCTGGCGCTGGTCGCGCCAGGCGCTCGGCATGCCGGGCTGGTTGCTCGGCTGGTCGGGCTTCTTGCGCGGCAAGGTGCGGCGCACCGCGGCGCGTCAGTTGGAGAAGTACATGAAGACGTACGCGTTGCCCGAGCGGCGGGCGGGATGACGTCACTGCACGACCGCAGCGCCGTAGAGCTTCTTGCGCTGTACGCGCGCCGCGAGGTCTCGCCGGTCGAGGTGTTGAACGACCTGCTCGCGCACATCGAGCGTTGCGAGCCGAAGATCGCGGCGTTGTGGGCGCAGGATGCGCAAGCCGCGCTCGCCGCCGCGCGTGACAGCGAAACACGCTGGCAGCGCAACACCGCGCTGCCGCTCGACGGCGTGCCGGTGACGATCAAGGAAAACATCGCCACGCGCGGCGTGCCGGTGCCGCTCGGCTGCGCGGCCACGTTGCTCGTGCCGGCGGTCGCCGATGCGCCGCCGGCAGCACGGCTGCGCGAAGCCGGCGCGGTGATCGTCGCCAAGACGACGATGCCCGACCTCGGCATGCTGTCGTCCGGCCTGTCGAGTTTTCACCAACTGTCGCGCAACCCGTGGGACCTGTCGAAGAACCCCGGCGGCAGCAGCGCCGGCGCGGCCGCCGCGTGCGCCGCCGGCTACGGGCCGCTGCACCTGGGCACCGACATCGGAGGATCGATCCGCTTGCCCGCGGGCTGGTGCGGCATCGTCGGCTTCAAGCCGAGCCTGGGCCGCATCCCGATCCATCCGCCGTACGCCGGCCGCGTGGCCGGGCCGATGACGCGCACGGTGGCCGATGCGGCGCTGGCGATGTGCGTGCTGGCGCAGCCCGATGCGCGCGATGCGATGAGCCTGCCGCATCAAGACATCGCGTGGACCGATCTCGACATCGCGGTGACTGGCTTGCGCGGGTTGAAGATCGGCCTCTGGCTCGATGCCGGCTGGGGGTTGGCGGTCGATGCTGAAGTGCTCTCGGCCGTCAAAGCCACCGCACGCGCCTTCGAACACGCCGGCGCCATCGTCGAGACGCTGCCACCGTTCACCACGCGCGCGATGATCGAAGGCCTCGACGCCTTCTGGCGCATGCGCGCCTGGCACGACATCGGCGCCTGGCCGCAAGAGCGTCAAGCCAAAGTGCTGCCCTACATCCACCAGTGGGCCGCAGGCGGCGCGGCGCTCACGGGGGTGCAGGTCTTTCACGGCTACAGCCAGATGGGCGCGATCCGCGACGCCACGGTCGCGGCGACGCAGCGCTTCGATGCAGTGCTCTCGCCGGTGAGCCCGGTGGTCAGCTTCCCTGCCGAATCTCCGAGCCCGCAAAACGACCCGGCGCGGCCCTTCGAGCACATCGCCTTCACGCTGCCGTTCAACATGAGCGAGCAGCCGGCGATCGCTCTCAACGGCGGCTACAGCACGAGCGGTTTTCCGATCGGCGTGCAACTCGCAGGTCGACGCCACGACGACCTCGGCGTGCTGCGCATCGCGCGCGCATTCGAGCAATTGCGCGAGCCGCAGCGGCGCTGGCCGACGCTGTAGCGGCAAGCGCTACATTCCGCGCATGCCCACTTTCGACGACCGTGGCCTGCCCACGGGCAGCACGCACGAGGCCGCGCGCCACGCGGTGGAGTCGGCACTGTGGCGGATGATGGCCTTCTACGACACGCCGCTCGCCGATCTGGATGCGGCGATCGCTTTCGATCCGGCGTGGCCGCTGCCGCAGGCGATGAAGGCCGGCTTCCTGTTCTCGCTGACCGAACCGAGTCTCGTTGCCGAAGCCACGCAGAGCCTCGCTACCGCACGTGCACTCGTCACCGGTGCAACGCCTGCGCGCGAACGGATGCATGTCGAGGCGCTGCAGTTGATCGCCGATGGCCGATGGGCTGCCGCTTGCCGAACCTGGGACGCGCTGCTGATCGAGCAGCCGCGCGATGCATTGGCCCTGCAATGGGCGCAGCTCTGGGACTTCTACCGCGGTGATGCGCCCTCACTGCGCGCACGCCCTGCGCGCGCCTTGCCCGAGTGGGACGAAGACGACCCGCTGTTCCCGCATGTGCTCGGCCTCTGGGCCTTCGGCCTCGAAGAGAACCATTGCCTCGCCGCCGCCGAAGAAGCCGGCCGCCGCGCGCTGGCGATCGATGCGCGTGCGCCGTGGGCGGTGCACGCCGTGGCGCATGTGATGGACATGCAGGGCCGCTTCGACGACGGCGCGGCCTGGCTGCGCCACCATCAGCCGGCGTGGGCCGAGGGCAACGGCTTTGCCGCGCACCTGTGGTGGCACACCGCGCTGTTTCGCCTGGAGGGCCTGGACATCGCCGGCACACTGCGCGTGCTCGATGGGCACCTCGCCGGCGAGCAGTTGCAGATCGGCTTGCAGCGCGTCGATGCGGCGTCGCTGTTGTGGCGGCTGCACCTGCTCGGCGCCGACGTGGCCGAGCGCTGCCGCGCGCTCGCTGGCGCATGGTGCAAGCCTGAGCAGCACACACCCGGCCACTACGCCTTCAACGACGTGCACGCGCTGATGGCGCTGCTCGCTGGCGGCGACGTGACGCGCGCCGAGCACCACATCGCGCGTTGCGCCGAACGCGCGATGAGCGGCGACGATGCCAAGCGCGACAACCATGCGATGGCGCGCGAAGTCGGCTTGCCATTGGCGCGCGGCCTCGCTGCGTTCAGCAAAGGCGAGTTCGACGCCGCCGCCGACCAGCTTTACGCTGTGCGCCCCCAAGCGCAACGATTCGGCGGCAGCCACGCGCAGCGCGATGTCGTCGACCAGACGCTGCTCGCCGCTTGCACGCGTGGCCACGGCCGCAAGGCGCTCGGCCGCGCGCTGCTCAACGAGCGCATCCTCGCCAAGCCGACGACGCCGCTGACACGGCATTGGAGCGAGGCGATGGGGCAGGCGACGGTGAGGGCCAGCGTATGAGCACTGCACAGGAAAAGAAAGAGCAGCGCCTGAAGCTGCTCGACGATCACATCGGCCAGCATCTGCGCGAGAGCGAGGCCAGTGGTGAGCTGAAAGCCGCGCCGAGCTACGGCAAGCCGCTCGGTTTCGGCGACGGCTACGACCAGACGCCGGACGAACTGCGCATGGGGATGAAGATCTTGAAGGACGCCGGCGTCTTGCCGCCGGAAGTGGAAGCCATGCGCGATGCCGCCGAACTCGAAGCGCGGATGAACGCCTGCACCGACGGGGCCGAGCGGCTCGTCTTGCAGCGGCAGTTGTCCGAGAAGCGGCAGGCGATCGCGCTGCGGCTGGAAAAGTTGCGCGCCACTGGATCGTTGTAAAGCGCTGGGCGACACCCCCGTTCGTCCTGAGCTTGTCGAAGGACCACCCTGAGGGATCGAAGGGCCCGCACCGCAGTCTTGTACTTTTGCGACAACAGCGTTACCGGTGGCACAAGGCAACAGCGCGGTCAGACAGCAAGTAGGGGTAGTCACGATCTGTCGCGGCCGCTACACCTGCGGGCATGCAAAGCGCCGCCTTGACCGAACCGCCTGTGCAGGCGTGCGACGAGTTGCCTGAACTCTCGGCGCAGGCCTATCGCCAACTGCGCGTGATCGCGCGCTCGCGCCTGCGTGACGGCGGCCGTGAAACGCTGCTCGACACCACGGCGCTGGTGCACGAAGCCTACCTGCGCATCGTCGGCAGTGCCACCGGCGCGGGTCTCGCGGCGGCGCAGCAACCGAGCTTTCTGGCCTATGCCAGCCGCACCATGCGCTCGGTGATCGTCGATTTCGCGCGCAAGCGCCAGGCCGAGCGCCGCGGCGGCGATGTCTTCATCGTCACCCTCACCGGCACGCTGGGCGAGAAGCGGCCCGCCGGCGCCGACGACATCGTGCGCGTGCACGAAGCGTTGCAAGAGCTGGCGCAGATCGATGTGCGGCTGGCGCAGGTGGTGGAGATGCGCTATTTCGGCGGTCTGTCGGAGCCCGAGATCGCGCTGGCGCTCGGCACCTCGGCGCGCACCGTGCGCCGCGATTGGGAAAAGGCCCGCCTGCTGCTCGCGCAGGTGCTGCTCGACTGATGCTCGGCATCGATGCGCCCACGTGGCGACGAGTGAGCCCGCTGCTCGATGCGGCGCTCGATCTGCCTGCGCACGAGCGCGAGGCTTGGCTGGCCGCGTTGCCGGCGGCACACGATGAGCTGAGAGCGCTGCTGCGCACACTGCTCGCGCGCGAGCGCCGCATCGACAGCGCGGCGCTGCTCGAAGCGCTGCCGGCCGTGGACACCACCGATGGCGGCGCCGCACACGCCTGCCAACACATCCCAGGCGAGCTGATCGGCCCCTACCGCCTGCTGCGCGAACTCGGCGTCGGCGGCATGGGCGCGGTCTGGCTCGCCGAGCGCGCCGACGGGCTGATGGCGCAGCGCCACGTCGCGCTCAAGCTGCCGTTCTTCTCGCTCGGCCCATTGCACGCCGACCTGGCCGCGCGCATCGCCCGCGAGCGCGAGATCCTGGCCACGCTCGACCATCCGCACATCGCGCGCCTGTACGACGCCGGTGTGGCCGCCAACGGCCAACCGTATCTGGCGCTCGAGCATGTCGATGGCCAACGCATCGATCGTTATTGCGAAGCGCAGCGCCTGGGCGTGCGAGCGCGACTGCAGCTTTTCCTGCAAGTCGCGCGCGCTGTTGCACACGCCCATGCGCAGCTCATCGTGCACCGCGACTTGAAGCCTTCGAACCTGCTCGTCGATGCCGCGGGACAGGTCAAGCTGCTCGACTTCGGCATCGCGCGCTTGCTCGAAGCGGGCCACGCACCGTCGCCTGACATCACGCAGCACGGCGCACGCGCGCTGACGCCGGACTATGCGGCGCCGGAGCAGATCGCCGGCGCCGCGGTCGGCACGCGCGCCGATGTCTATGCGCTGGGCGTGCTGCTGTTCGAGCTGCTGACCGGCGCGCGCCCGTACCGCCTGAAGCGCGACAGCCGCGCGGCGCTCGAAGAAGCGATCCTCGCCGCCGAAGTGCCGCGGCCGAGCGACGTGGCCGCCGACGCGTCGAGGCGCCGCGCCCTGCGCGGCGACCTCGACACCATTGTGCTGAAGGCATTGAAGAAGCCTGTCGGCGAACGTTATGCCTCCGTCGATGCGTTTGCCGAAGACATCGAACGCCTCCTGTCGAGCCGTCCCGTGCTGGCACAGCCGGATCGTGCGGGCTACCGGTTGCGCAAGTTCATCGTTCGCAACCGCCTGGCTGTCGGCACCGCGACGGCGCTGCTGAGCACCTTGTTTGCCGGCGCCGGCGCTGCGCTGTGGCAGGCCCGTGTGGCCATCGACGAACGTGAGCGCGCCGAGGCCGTGAAGGACTTCGTCGCCGGCATCTTCCGCGAGGCCGGCCCCTACGAGGGCGGCAGCAAGGACCTGAGCGCGGTGGCGCTGCTCAAGCAGGCCGACCAGCGCCTGGCCGCCACCTTCGTGGGGCGCAGCGAGGTGCGTGTCGAGCTGAGCAACACCATCGGCGCCAGCCTGTTGCATCTGGGTGACTTCGAGGCCGCCGAGCCGGTCGTGCAGCGCGCGGTGGCCCAGGCCGATCAGGCCTTGCCCGCGCTGCATCCGCAAACCCTGCGCGCCTTGTACCTGCGCTCACAGTTGCACCGCGCGCGTGGCCGGCCGCAACAGGCGCGCGACGATGTCGATCGTGTGCTGCCGGCGCTGCGCTTGCGCGCCGGCAGCTCTGCCGGCACCCGGACGCCAGCCGATGAGAGCACGGTGAATTTGGCCGATGCGCTGCTGCAACGCGCCGTCACGGCAACCGACCTGGGCGTGCCGACCGAAGCCGAGACTTTTGCACAGGAGTGTGTCGCGCTGGCGCAGGCGCGGCTTTCCGAGCGCGACAAGATCCGGCTGCGCTGCGAGATGGTGCTGGCACAAACCTACCGGCTGACGCGCAAGTTCGACCGGGCCCTGGTCCTGGCCGAGAAAGTGCACCGCCATTCGGTGGCCCTGTACGGCGAAGCCACGCCCAACCGCAGCATGATCGAAGCGCAGGGCGTCTACGGATGGGCACTGGCCGACAGCGGCGATCTCGCACGCGGCCTGGCGTTGCTGGATGCCGTGGTGGCCGATACGCGCGCACTGATGGGCCCGCGCAACGCCAATGTCGGCGTCGTACTGCACAGCATGGTCGCCTACCGCCTGGACCTGGGTGAACTGGCCGCAGCCGAGGCCAACGCCGACGAGGCACTGGACATCCTGGGCCAGCGAATGGCGCCCGACACGCCGGCCTACGCAATTGCCGAGCACTCGCGCGCTGCGGTGCACCTGGCGCAGCACAAGACTGCGGCCGCACTGGCCAGTGCCCACCGCGCGGCCGAGGTGCTCGACCAGCGCCATGGCCCGGGCCGCGAGACGGCAATAGCCGCCCGCACGACGATGGCGCTGGCCCTGGCGCAAGCCGGCCGGCTCGATGCGGCGCAGCAAGAGATCGATACCCTGGTGCCGCGCGCCGCGGCGCTGCCGCCCGACAGCCTGCAGGTGGCGCGTGTGCAGCAGGCCCGCGGCACTGTCGCGCGCCTGCGCGGTGAGCACCTGGCTGCGCTGCAGCAGCTGAAGACGCTGGTCGACTCCACCGACGCATCGCCCAAATGGCAGCGCGAGCGCATGCGCGCCTGGGCGCAGATCGGCCTCGTGCAGCTCGACCAACGCACGCCGGCCGACGCCATCGCATCGTTCGAGCGCGCGCTCGAGGAGTTCGAGCGGCTCGAAACCAAGGTCACGCCGGCGCGCGCCGATGCGCTCGCAGGCCTCGGCCGCGCGCATCTCGCGCAAGGCGAGCCGGCCAAAGCACTGCCGCCGCTGGAGCAGGCCGCGCAGTTCTGGCGCGGCTTCGCTCCGGCGAGCGCATCGGCCGCCGCTGCCAGCGAGACGCTGGCTCGCGCGCGCGCCGCCTTGCGCGGCTGAACCGCACGCGCAAGTCAACCTAGGGGGTGCCGATCGGCAGTGGCCGGATCGGCGGCGCCATCGCGTCCTCACTGGGTATGCGGCGCATCGGTCGTGCGTTTCCAGCCGCTGCGTCCAGATGCGCAGCGGCTCCGAAAGTCGTCTCGTGCAGGTCAAACGAAGTGGTCGTCATCCGGCACAGCCAACCCACCTTCATCCCTCTCACAGGAAATTCAATCATGAACTCGCTCAAAACTTCGCGCCTCACCAAGGGCATCGCCGCTGCCTGCTTGGCCATCGGCGCGGCAAGCCCCGCGCTCGCGCAATTCCGGGAAGCACCGCAACCCGGCACGCCCGATGACGGCATGAACTGCCGCCCCGGCTACACCGGCGCCTTCAACGGCACGCGGCTGACCTGCACCAAGACCACGTCGGTCGATGTTCCGCTCGAGTGCAACAACCCGACCTTTCCGGTCTACGTGGTGCGCAGCGGCGGGCCGGCGCCCAAGGGCGACGACGATCTGTGCATCCGCAGCAACGGCACTTCGATCACCATCAACCAGTCGCTCGAAGGCTTGGCGGAAACCACCAACGGCAACAACGGCGTCTACGAGTACGCCAAGGTGAACCCGGCGGCGATTCTCAACCGCACCGGGATCCAGGACCAGGCCGAAGCCACCGCGCTGGGCCTCGCGGCCAAGGACGTCGACACCGTTGCCGGCACGCCGGTGCTGCGGCCCAACGGACGCGCTGGCGGCCAGGGCGAAGCGCGCGTGCCGATGACGTTCTTCACCTTCGCGGTGCCGGGCGTAGGCGGCATCGGCAACCCCGGGCCGGTGTCCACGCCGCCGATCGCCGGCGGCACGCTCGGCACGGCAACACCGTTCGTTCCGCGCGCCCTACCGCGCTGATGGAAGCAGGGTCGGTGGTGCACGCCACCGGCCTTGCGCAGTGGGTTTCACCATGTTCCTCATCACCCGACTCATCGTTGCTGCCGTGGCCTCGGCGCTCGCCGCCTGCGCCGCGCCGCAAGCGCCTGCCACGCTGCAACTGCAACCCGCCGCCGTCGGCCCCAAGGCCGTGCCGCAGCGCAACGTCACGCATTTCGCCGACGGCCTGCGCTGCATGGACGACATGCTCTACCGCTTCGGCGTGCGCGACGTGAGCGTGATGATCGAAGACATGCAGGACCAGTCGCGGCGGCTGGGCGCCGGCACGCGCGACATGATGGTCTCGGCCTTTGCCGACATGACGCGCAAGAGCCGCGGCGTGCGCCTGGTGACCTTCGGTCAGGACAACCAGAACATCGTGCAGCTGCTGTCGATGGCGCAGAAGCTGAACGACTTCAAGGTCGTGCCGCAGTACGACATCCGCGGCTCGATCACGCAGTTCGACGAGGCGGTGGACACGCGGCAGGCGGGCCTGGGCGCGGCCGGTGGCAGTGTCCATCAGCGGCGGGTGCAGGGGGTACTGGGCGAGATCCGGCGCAAAGGCCGCCGGCAATTCCAGCGTCAGCAGCGCTTCGCCATGGCCGAACTGAATGCGGCGGATGTTGTTCCAGCGCGCGCCGAACAACAGGTGTTCGGGCGCGGCCGCGCCGTCTTGCACGCGCTGCTGGCAGCGTTCGCTGATCTCGGCGACGCCGTCAGCCGCTGGTGCCGCCGGCGTCACGTGCGCGACTTGACCGCGCACATGCTCGGTCCAGGCGTCGTTGACGTAAGCCTCGCCCGCCGTGCGGCCGACAACCGTGAACGACGCCGTCGGCGTGCCCAGGCCGCGCAGGTGCACGCGCAGGTCGCGCGCTTCGCCGGCGCGGACGATGAACGGCGCGAGGAAGGTGACGTTGCGCAACTCGATGGCGCCGCCCGCGTGATGCTCACCGCGCAACGCGAACGCATTGCGCACGATCTCGAGGTAGCCGGTGCCGGGGATCAGCGCCTCGCCGCCCTTGACCTGATGCTCTTCGAGCAGCCAGTGCGTGGCCCGCGACAGCTGCGTGGCGACGACGCGCTCGTCGCGCGTGTCCACCAGCAACTGCTGCGCCAGCGGGTGGCCGATCTCGACGCCGTCTTCACCCGACAGCGCGTCGGGCGCAAGGCCGAGCTGGTTGGCCAGCTCGGCGGCCATGCCGACCTCCTGCCATTGGCTCCAATCGACGGCGATCGTGTGCACGTCGCCGCGCGCGTGGCGCGCCTGCGCGGTGGCGTCGAGGAACGCGTTCGCGGCGGCGTAGTCGATCTGCCCAGCCAGGCCGGCGAAGGCGCTGATCGACGAGAACAGCATCAGGAAGTCGAGCGCCGGGGCGTGCTTATCGTCGGCCAGCGCCGCTTCGAGCGCCAGCGTGCCTTGCACCTTCGGCGCCAGCACCGAGGCAGCGACCGAGGCGTCCTTCAACTGGATCACGCCGTCGGCGAGCACGCCGGCGGTGTGCAGCACGCCGTGCAGCGCACCGAAGCGGGCGCGGGCCTGCTTGACGGCGGCCTTCATCTGCGCCGCCTGCGTGACGTCGGCGGCGATCACCAGCACCTCGGCGCCGAGCGCTTCGATCGCCATGACCTGGCGGATGCGGTGCACGAGCGACGGTGATGCGCTGCCGTTGGCCAGGTGCTGCGGCCACTCGCTGCGCGCCGGCAAACCCTGCCGGCCGACGAGCACGAGGCGCGCCTGCACCGTCCGCGCCAGGTATTCGGCCATCGCCAGCCCGACGCCGCCGAGGCCGCCGGTGATCAGGTAAACGCCCTGCGCGCGCAGCTTCGACTGGCCGGGCGTCACGGCCGGCAACGGCGTTTCAGCTTGCGTCTGCACCCAGCGTTCGCCGGCGCGCCAGGCGATGACGTCGTGCCCATTCGTCTGGGTGTGCGTGGCCGACAGCGCGGCGTCGAGATCGGCAGCCAGGCCATCGAGCAGGCGCTTTTCCAGCGGCGACGCCGCCGCCGGCGCATCGACATCGACCAGCAGGCAGCGCACGTTCGGGAACTCGCGCGGGATCACCTTGCAGGGGCCCAGCAGCGTGGCCTTGGCGGGGTCGAGGTCGGCCTCACCGGCGACGCGCTGTGCGCGTTGCGTCACCACCATCAACGCCATCGGGTCGGCGAGGTCTTCGCGGCCGATGATCTGTGCGATTTGCAACAAGCGATAGAAGCCGCGCTGCAAAGTGCTCTCGATATCGGACGGGCCGAGGTTCCACAGGTGCACGATGCGCGACGGCGGCGGGCTGACGGCGAGCACGTGAGCGAACAGGCGCTCGATGTCGTTGGCGTTCTTCGCATCGACCGTGACGTTGCGAGCATCGACTTCGCGCCAGGCCTTGCCGGCCAGCGCGACGATGACCTCGTCTCCGGCGTCGCGCAGGCGTTGCGCCAGGCGATCAGCCAGGCCCGAGCCATCGGACAGCAGCAGCGTGCGCCGCGGTGTCGTGCCGCTGTGCCCGACGACGGTGTGCGCCGCAACGCTGCGCTGCCACACCGGCTGGTAGAACCACTGCGACAGATCCTTGCGCTTGTGCAGCAGCCGGTCTTCCGGCGCCAGCACGCCGCTGACGCCGGGCTCGACCCAATGGCGATGGTGGTCGAAGCAGTAGGTCGGCAGCTCGATGCGGTGGCGGGTCTCGCCCTCGCGCAAGCGGCTCCAATCGACATCGGTGCCGACGGCCCACAAGCGGCCGAACGCGCCGAGCATGAAGGCCTGGTCGTGCGCCTCTTCATCGGGGTGGCGCATCGAGGTCACGATCGGCTGCGTCATCTTGCGCGCCGGGTGACTGCGTGCCAGGCTCGACAGCGTGCGGCCGGGGCCGACTTCGAGCAGCACGCGCGACTCGTCGGCGAGCAATTCCTGCACACCGTCGGCAAAACGCACCGTGTGCCGCAGGTGGCGCACCCAGTAGTCGGGCGAGGTGGCTTCGGCGGCGGTGATCGGCTTGCCGGAGAAGTTGGAGACGAGCGCAATCGCCGGCGCGCGCATCGTGATGCCGCGCAGGAAGGCGTGGAACTCGGTGAGGATCGGCTCCAGCATCGGCGAATGCGCGGCGACGTTGATGCGCACGCGCGTGGCGTCGATCTCCATGTCGGCCAAACGCGCTTGCAGCGCTTCGATCGAGGCCACCGGGCCGGAGGCAACGCACAGGCGCGGGCCGTTGATGACGCCGATCGATAGATCCGCCGGCAGCAGCGGCAGCAGCTCGGCCTCGGGCAGCGGCACGCTGAGCATCGCGCCTTCGGGCAGCGTTTCGAACAGGCGGCCGCGCAGCTCGACGAGCGTCAGCGCATCGGCCAGGCTGAACACGCCGGCCAGGTGCGCCGCCGTGTACTCGCCCATGCTGTGGCCGATCATCGCGTTGGGCTCCACGCCCCACGATTGCCACAGCTTGGCTTGCGCGTATTGCGTCGTCAACAGCGCGGGCAGCGCCAAGGACGGGCGCTGCAATTGTTCGCTGGCCACGTCTTCCTGGCCGGCAGCCGGGAACAGCAAAGGTTTGAGATCGAGCTTCAGGCGCGATTGAAGAATGGCCAGGCACTCATCGACCGCGCGGCGGTACACGGGCTCGCTGTCGTACAGACCGCGGCCCATGTTCGGATGCTGGGCACCGCCGCCGGCAAACATGAAGGCCACGCTGCGCGGCACGTCGGCTGCGGTTTCGGTGATCACGCGCTCGGCATCCGTCAACGCCTGGGCGGCGTCGACCACGCTCTCGGCGACGACGACGCGGCGCAGCTGCATCGCCTGACGGCCCACCTGCAGCGTGTACGCCGCGTCGGCGAAGTTCGTCTCGGCCTGCGACCTGAAGAACGCGGCCAATGTTTCGCTGCCCGCATCCAGTGACTTCATCGACCGTGCCGACTGAACCAGCACCTGGAAGCGGCGCGTCGGCGCACTCGAGGCGCCACGCCGCGGCGCCTCCTCGACGACGATGTGCGCGTTGGTGCCGCCGACGCCGAGCGAGCTCACGCCCGCGCGGCGCGGCACGCCCGGCGGTGGTTGCCACGCGATGCGCTCGGCATTCAGATAAAACGGTGTGCGCTCGAAGTCGCACGCCGGGTTGCCCGACTTGAAGTGCAGCAGCGGCGGGATCTCGCCGGCCTGCATCGCCTTGGCCACGGCGATGAAGCTGGCCACGCCGGCGGCAGTGTCGGTGTGGCCGATGTTGGTCTTCACCGAACCCAATGCGCAGTAGCCTGTTTTCTCAGTGCCTTGCCGGTACGCCTGCGTCAACGCGGCGACTTCGATCGGGTCGCCGACCGGCGTGCCGGTGCCATGTGCGGAGACGTAGGTGATCGTCTCCGGCGACACGTTGGCGATCGCCATCGCTTCGGCAATCGCCTGCGCCTGGCCATCGACGGACGGCGCCATGTAGCCGACCTTCTGCGAGCCGTCGTTGTTGACCGCCGAGCCTTTGATCACGGCGTGGATGTGGTCGCCGTCGGCGATGGCGTCGGCCAGGCGGCGCAGCACGACCACACCGGCGCCGCTGCCGAACACCGTGCCCTTGCTCGCCGCATCGAAGGCGCGGCAATGGCCGTCGGGCGAAAGGATTTCGTTTTCGCGGTAGAGATAGCCGTGGCGGTGCGGCAGCTCGATCGTCACGCCGCCGGCCAGCGCCATGTCGCACTCGCCGTTGAGCAGGCTCTGCACGCCCATGTGGATGGCGACGAGCGAGGTCGAGCAGGCGGTCTGCACGTTGACGCTCGGGCCGCGCAGGTTCAGCAGGTACGACACGCGTGTCGTCAGGAAATCCTTGTCGTTGCCGGTGTGGCGGACGAGGAAGAAACCGACGCTGGCCATGAGCTTCGGGTTGGTCAACAGGTTGTACGGCAGGTAGGCGTTGTGGCCCGAGCCGCCGAAGACGCCGATCGAGCCGCCGAACTTTTCCGGCACATGGCCGGCGTTCTCCAGCGCCTGCCACGCCACTTCGAGGAAGTGGCGGTGCTGCGGGTCCATGATCGACGCTTCACGCGGTGAGAAGCCGAAGAACTTGGCGTCGAACTCCTCCATGTCCGGCAGCACCGCGCCGACCTTGACGTAGTTCGGGTCGGCGAGTTCGGCCGGGTTCACGCCCGCAGCAGCCAACTCGGTTTCGCTGAAGGCGCTGAACGACTCGACGCCGTTCCTCAGGTTGTTCCAGTACTCGTCGATCGAGCGCGCGCCGGCAAAGCGGCCGGCCATGCCGACGACGGCGATGTCGGTGTCGAGCGCTGCGGTGTTGTCGTTGTCTCTGCTCATCGGTCGTTGGTTCAGCGGGTCGTCGTCGTGGCGGGTGCACCGCTGCGTTGTTGCTGGCGGCGCTGCATGGCAGCGCGACGGCCCTGGGCGCGCTCGCTGCCTTGTTGCGCGCCGCCCTGGCTGCCTTCGGCAAGGTAGGTGGCCAGGCTCTGGATGGTCGGAAAGCGGAAGATATCCGTGATCGACAACTCGCGCTGAAGTGCGTCTTTCAGTCGGCGGTGCGCCTGCACGGCGAGCAGCGAGTGTCCGCCCAGGTCGAAGAAGTTGTCGCGCGTGCCGACGCTGGGCAGTTTCAGCACGTCTTTCCAGACGTCGGCGATCTGCGACTCGAGGTCCCCGGCCGGTGCGACGAACTCGGCCGAGCTGGCCGCTTGCGTGGCGGCCGCTTCCGGCGCCGGCAAAGCCTTGCGGTCGATCTTGCCGTTGGGCGTGTGCGGGAATTCGTCCAACACGACGAAGGCCGAAGGCAGCATGAACTCGGGCAGGCGCGCGCGCAGCGCCTCGCGCAGTGCGCCGGCGTCGAGCGTCGTGCCGACGAGATAGGCGACCAGGCGCGCATTGCCGGGCTGGTCTTCGCGCGCCATCACCACGGCTTGCGCAACGCCCGGCTGCTCGGCCAGCGCGGCCTCGATCTCGCCCAACTCGATGCGGTAGCCGCGCACCTTGACCTGATGATCGAGTCGGCCGAGGAATTCGAGCACGCCGTCGCCGTCGTTGTTGAGACGCCAGCGCGCGAGATCGCCGGTGCGATAGAGGCGTCCGCCGTGTTGGCTGACCTTGTTGTCGACAAAGCGCTCGGCCGTGAGGTCAGGGCGCTGGAAGTAGCCGCGCACGACGCCGTCACCACCGATCGCCAATTCGCCGGGCACGCCCGGCGGCAGCGGTTGCAGGCGCGAGTCGAGGATGTGCACTTGCTGGTTCGCCAGCGGCTGGCCGAGCGGGATCACGCCGTGTGCGTCGCGGCCGACGGTGTGCACGGCGGACCAGATCGTCGTCTCGGTCGGGCCGTACATGTTCATCACCTTGCCTTGCACGAGGCCGGCGAGGTCGCGCGCCAGCGTCGGCGGGAAGGCTTCGCCGCCGACCATCATGCAGTGCAGTTTCGCCAGGCCGGCGCGCGACGCATCGTCGGCCGCGAGCAAACGCGCCATCGACGGTGTGCATTGCAGGTGCGTCACCCGGTGGCGCTGCATCAGATCGGCCAGCGAGGCGTCGCTTGTGGTCGCTGGCATCGACTGCTCGCGCAACGCGTTCAGGTGCGGCAGGTGCGCCAGCACCGTGTCCGAGGCGATGCCGAAGTCGATCAGGCAGGCCACGTCATCGACGCCGACGGCCTTGATGCGGTCGATCATCGCCAGGCACGAGGCCGGTGTGCCGAACAGGCCGCTGTCCTCGAAGTAGCGCTCGAACGAATGTTCGAGCAGCGCGTCCATCTCGTCGCTGCCGAGGCTTTGCAAATCGATGCTGCCCTGGTCCTTCGCGTCCATGCCCTCGCGTCGTTTGAATGCAGGGAAACTCCACGCGTATTGCTTGACCAGGTGCAGCGAGGTCTTCAGGTAGGCGATCAGCGGCTGCTTGACGGTGGCGCGCACGCTGTCCATGTCGGGGCCGACGAAGCTGTGCAGCATCAGCGAGACGAAACCTTCGCCCGCGTGGCCGGCTTCCTTGTACGCCTTGCGGTACGCCGCGATCTTCTCGGCCAGCTCTTCGACCGATTGGCCGAGCAGGTGCGTCAGCACGTTGGCGCCGATGCGCCCGGCGTCGATGAACGTTTGCGGGTTGCCGGCCGAGGTCACCCAGTACGGCAGCTCCTTCTGCACCGGCCGCGGCAGCGTGCGCAGCTCGACCGGTTTGCCGAGCGGGCCGTCGAAAGCCACGCTCTCGCCGCGCCACAACTTGCGCACGACCTCGATGTTGCGCAGCATGACGTTCTTGTTGTCGGCGAAGTTGCCGGGCATCAACGCGAAGTCGTTCGGTTGCCAGCCGGAGGCGAACGAGATGCCGACGCGGCCCCTCGAGATGTTGTCCACCACCGACCACTCTTCGGCCACGCGCGCCGGATGGTGCAGCGGCAGCACGACGCTGCCGGCGCGGATGCCGACATGCTCGGTGACCGCGGCCACCGCCGCGCCGGCGACCGCCGGGTTCGGGTACAGGCCACCGAATGCGTGGAAGTGGCGCTCGGGTGTCCAGATGGCGGCAAAGCCGTGCTTGTCGGCGTATTTCGCGCCTTCGAGCAGCAGCTTGTACTTGTCCTGGCCGCCTTCGTTCTCGTCGGCTGAGAAGTAGAAGAGGCTGAAGTCGAGCTTGCGTGACGCGTGCGCGCCGCGCTTGCTGCCGCCGCCGAGCTTCTGCTCTTCGCTCGCAATGACGACGGTGTAGCCCCGCGCCAGCGTCCAGCACAACTCCAGCACCGAGATGTCGAACGACAGGCTCGTCACCGCGAGCCAGGTGCCGGCGAAGTCGGCATCGAGGTGCTGGTCCATGCCCGCAAAGAAGTTGACGACGTTGCGGTGCTCGACCATCACGCCCTTGGGCTTGCCGGTCGAGCCCGAGGTGTAGATCACGTAGGCCAGGTGTTCGGGCTTCGCGCCGCTGTCGATGCGCGCGTCGTTGCTCTCGGCTTTCAGCGCGTCTTCGATCAACAGCACCTGCTTGGCTTGCAGGTGCGCGCCGTGCTCGCGGTCGGTGATCAGCAGCGCGGCCTTGGCGTCTTCGAGCATGTAGGCGATGCGATCACGTGGGTACGCCGGGTCGAGCGGCACGTACGCGCCGCCGGCCTTGTGGATCGCCAGCAAGCCGACGATCAACTCGATGCCGCGCGGCAGGCACAGCCCGACGCGCGCGTCCGGGCCGACGCCCCGTGCGACCAGTTGCGCAGCCACGCGGTTGGCGCGCCGGTCGAGCTCGGCATAGCTGATCTCGACGCCGTGCGCGATCAGCGCCGTGCGCTGCGGCAGGCGCGCGGCCTGCTGCTCGAACAGGTGGTGCACGCAGGCGTGAGGCTGGCCGGTCGCGCGCAGCGCGTTCCAGTCATGCAACACGCGTTGCTGCAACGTGGCATCCATCAGCGGCAACCCGGCGATCGCGCGCTCGGGTGCGGCCGCTGCGGCTTGCGCCAGCGCGAGCCACTGCTGCTGCAACTGCACGACCTGCGCGGCGGCGAGCTTTGCCGCGTCGAACAGCCAGCGCGAAGCCGAGCCGTCGCGCGCGAGCGCGATCGTCAGCTCGCTGCCGGCTTCGGCGCGGGCGTCGTCGAGCCGATCGACCAGCAGCAGCGCCACCGGCAGCACGCGCGGGTCGCGCTGCACGGCGCGCGCGCGCAGGTCGGGGCGGCGCGCGACGAGGTCACGCAGATAACCGCCGCGCCGCTGCAGTTCTTGCCGTTGTGCGGCGCATAACGCAGCCAGTGCGCCGAGGCCCTGCGCGAAGTCGATGCTGGCGCGCCAGGGCACTTGCGACGCCCACAACCCTGCATCGTCGCTGTCGACGCCGAAGCCGATGTCGAACGCGCTCTTGTCAGCGCAGCGCGCCAGCCAGGCCAGCACCGACGCCACCGATTGCGCTTCGTCGAGCGCGGCAGGCAGCGCCACATCCGCATGCAAAAGCCGCGACGATGCGATCACGCCGCTGCGCTCGATCACCGGCAGCTCCAGCGCCTCCTGCGTTTCGAGCAGCTGCTGCCAGAACGGCTCGTGTGCGGCGGTGGCTTCGAGCCGCTGCTGCATCGCCGCGGTCGGCGAGGGCAGCCGCTGGCCCAAGTGCAGGCCGGCGCCGAGCGCATCGACGGCGCTGCCGCAACTGCGCTGCAAGGCCGTCAGATGCAGGTCGTGATCGGCCGTGGCGACGGTCACCGTCTTCGCATCGACGGCAACCACGGTGCCGGCCGGCTGCCTGCTGCGCTGCTCGCTCGGTTCTGCGCCGGCGACGATCAGCACGCCATCGGGCGTTAGCAGCTTGGCGCTGGCCACCGGGTTGGCATACGCGCCGAAGTCGAGCGCGCGCACGAGGCGCGCGATCTCGGCGGCCGGTTGCGACCAGTCGATCACCGCCAGCGGCCGGTCCTTGCGCTTGTACAAACGCTGTGGCGCAGACGCCTGCGCGCGCGGAACCAGCGTGCCATCGACCAGACCGCGCGCCACCTGCTCGAAGCTCTCGATCGCGGCCTCGAAGCAGCGTGTGTTCAGCGTCAGCGCGCTCTCGTTGTCGGTCAGGTCGAAGCGGCGCTGCGCCAGGATGTCGCCGCGATCGACCTCGCGCGTCATCAGATGCCAGGTGATGCCATGCTGCGTCTCGCCGTTGAGCAGCGCCCACACGGGCGTGTTCAGGCCGGCGTACTCCGGCAGCGGGCCATCGTGGAAGTTGATCGCCGCCCGTGTCGGCAACGCGATCACCTCGGGTGCCAGCACGTCGAGGTTGGTGATGCTGAACAGGTAGCCGAAGCCGCGCGGCGCGTCGGCCGACAGCAGTTGCGACGGCTCTGCGAGCAGCGGGAGCTTTTGCGCCGCCGCCCAGCGCCGCACTGCCGCTGCGCGCGACACCACCGCGGCGATCGTGAAGCCCACCGACTGCAGCGTCTGTGCGCATTCGATCAGCAGCGATTCACCGCCGATCAGGACGACTTGTCTTTCAGTAGGCGCGGACAGTAGCTGGGTCATGTGTGGATCGTCATGGGGGTGGTGCGGCGCCAGGTCGCAAGGCAGGCATGAAT
The DNA here is from genome assembly GCA_902826345.1 of uncultured Burkholderiales bacterium. Taxonomy (GTDB): domain Bacteria; phylum Pseudomonadota; class Gammaproteobacteria; order Burkholderiales; family Burkholderiaceae_C; genus CADEEN01. Next base: position 31,678 of record CADEEN010000002.1, read on the forward strand.
CGAAAGCTGATCGGAGCGCTGGCGATGCGGTTGCTCTCGAGAGCTCGACAAGTAAAAGATTATTCTCGGGCCGCCTCGTGCGCTCACCCCCCGATCGCACGCCCAGGCGCCGTTTCTGCAAGCGCAGGCCGCCTCGACGTGATTTTGTTCCGACCCGCGGCCGTGCGCCCGCCCGTTTGCACGAGCCATGATCAGCGCGAGCGCCGGCGTTGCATGGGCGCGTCGGCATCAGCGACGCCACGCGTTCGATAATTCTCCAAACGTAACCTGCCTTGCTTAACCTGCCTTGCCTCAGCGCTCGCGGCCGATGATTGTTTGCCGACGATGAACCCCACCCGTCGAAGCCTTCTGATTGCCGGCTCGATGGCAGCCGTGGCCGCTGCGACGGCGGCCGCGCGCCATGCGCTGGCCGATGGGCAAAAGGCGTCGCCGCCGCAGCTCGCGCGCATCGTGCCGCGCGAGTTCGCCGGCTGGCGCGAGCTGGCCACGCCGGCGACGCTGGTCAGCGCGCAGACGCAGGAGATGCTGCAGTCGCTCTACAACGAGATCCTGGCGCGCGTCTATGCCGCGGCCGACGGCTACCAGGTGATGCTGTCGATCGCCTACGGCGGCGATCAGCGTGGCGTCTTGCGCGCCCACAAGCCCGAGGTCTGCTACCCGGCGCAAGGCTTCAAGCTGCTCGACAGCGCCGACACGCTGCTGGCCACCGACCACGGCCCGATCGCCGCGCGCACCCTGCGCACCGTGCTCGGCGCGCGCAACGAGCCGGTGATGTACTGGTTCGCTTCGGCCGGGCGCACCGGCGGATCGGCCTGGGAGCGGCGGCTGCACGGCTTGCGCCTGACGCTGACCGGCCAGGTGCCCGACGGCCTGCTGTTCCGCGTCTCGTCGATCGACGCCGATGCGCAGCGTGCGTGGGCGCGCCAGGGCGACTTCGTGCGCGCCTTGCTCGGCGCCTGCACGCCGACGGCCCGCGCCCGCCTGGCCGGGCTCGAAGCTGCCGCGTGACGCGGCGCACGCTCGCAATTCACAGCCCACTGCGGCGGCTGTAAGGGCCGGCAACAACTGCGCTAGACGGGCGCCGCGCGGGCCGCGCACGCCGACCGTGCAGCACTTCACCGGCCGTCAAGCCCGAACGGCGGCTTGTGCGCTCTTCCCGCGCAGTTTTGCCGGCTGTTCCGAC
>CADEEN010000003.1 GCA_902826345.1 uncultured Burkholderiales bacterium
TGGGGCGCACAGCTGTGCGCATCGCTCTGGTCAAGGCCGAGCTGCCGTGGGTGCAGGCGTTGTTTCGCGGCGTGCTGTGCAACGTCGTCGTCTGCATGGCGGTGTGGATGGCGATGGCCGGGCGCAGCGTCACCGACAAGGCCATCGCCATCGTCTTTCCGATCACCGCCTTCGTTGCCGCGGGCTTCGAGCACTCGGTCGCCAACTTGTACTTCTTTGCGCTGGCGCTGCTGCTCGGCGCACCGCTGAGCGCGGCCGACATCACGCGCAACCTGCTGCCGGTGGTTGCCGGCAACCTCGTCGGCGGCAGCGTGCTGGTGGCGCTGGTGTATTGGGCGATCTATCTGCGCGACACCGAAGGACCGTGAGCCAACGCAAAGCCACGTCCTCATTCGGCGGCGCATACTCGAACCGTGGCTCTCGTTCACACCCCCCCCGGCCAGGCTGTCGATGTACAGCCACTCGGCGCGCAGTTGCCCGGCGCCAGGACCGTCGCACTGTTCAAGTCCGAAGACCTCGAGGTCATCCGCCTCGTGCTGCGCGCCGGCAAGTCGTTGCCGCCGCACGCGGTGCCGGGAGAGATCACGGTGCAGTGCGTCGAGGGTGCCATCGACATCACCGTCGAGGGTCACAGCCATGCGCTGCGCGCCGGGCAGTTGCTCTACTTGCGCGGCAACGTGTTGCATGGCGTCACCGCGCTCGAAGATGCTTCGGCCCTGGTGACCGTGGCGTTGCGTCGATAGCCGCCTTGCGCGCGCGCCTCAAACCTTGCGCTCACGCACGCGCACGCCATCGCGCACGGCGGTGGGCGGGTAGACGATCACCTTGGCACCCGCCGTCAAGCCGCCGCTGACCCAGGCCGAGATGCCGTTGCGCCCGGCGAGCTCGACCGGTGTGAGTTTGGCGCGGCCGTTGCTGATGACGAAGGCTGCCATCTCGTGATCGTCACTGTCCGGCAGTGGAAAGACTGCGCTCGCCGGCACCAGCAGCGCCTCGTTGACCGCCGTGACGACGATGCGCGCGCTGACACGATAAGCCTCGCCCAGCGCCTTCCACTGCGCGCGCGGCGTCGTGATGTCGATGATGACGTTGACGCGCTGCTCCTCCACGCCGAGGGCAGAGATCTTGGTGAACGCCGCCGGCTCGACGCGTTTGACTCGGCCGTCGAGCACGCCGGGTCCGCCCCAGCGCTCGATGCGCACCGGCGTGCCGGCCTGGGCGCGCAGCGCGTCGGTGGTCAGCAGCTCGGCAATCACTTCCAGGCGGTCGAGGTTGCCCACCTCGGCCAGCGGCGTGCCCTGGACCACCGTGCCTTCGCTTTGCTGCACCACGCGCAGTACCTGGCCTGCGATCGGCGAGGTCACGGCCAACGCGCGGCCTGCGCTGCTCGCAGGTTGCCGCATCGCCATCAATGCGGCGCGCGCCTGCTCGAGGTCGTGCGCAGCGATGTGGCGCTCCTGCTGTGCGGTCTCCAGCTCTCTTGCGGCAGCTTGCGAGGCGAGACGGTCGCTGTCGAGCTTGGTCGGCGCGATGAAACCGCCCTGGGCCAGTTGCTCGCTGCGCGTCAACTCGAGCTGCGCCTGCAGGACACCGACACGCGCGCGCTCGATGCGCACGCCCGCGCGCGCCAGCTGCGCCTGCGCACCGTCGACACGCGCCTGCGCCTCACGTGCGCTGCGCTCGTCGAGCAGCGGCGACAGCACGGGGGTCAGCGTCGCCACCACCGCGCCTGCGGCGACCGCGTCGCCTTCGCGCAGCGTGATGCGTGCCAGCCGGCCGGCCAGCGGCGCGGAGATCACGTGGCGCTCGGGCAGGCGCGTCTTGCCGTCTTCGTCGATCGTCTGCTCGAACGCGCCGACGGCGACGCCGGCCACTTCCACTTCCACCGGCCGCGGCGCAAAGGCCCAGGCCAGCGCGGCGGCCGCGCAGACGCCGGCCGCGATGGCAACGATCAAGCTGCGTCTCTTCATTGCTTCACTCCCGCGTTTTCAAGGCCGCGACCATGTCGAGCTTGTCGATGCGCCGGCGCACGACGAGTGCGCTCGCCGCGGCCGAAGCCAGCACCGCCAGCGCAGCCCAGGCATACGTCGGCGGCCGGATGACCACCGGAAAGGAGAACTGGTCCGAGGCCAGCATGCCGACGACCAGGTGCACCAGGCCGAGGCCGAGCGCCATGCCCAGCGGCAGCGCCACCGCGATGCCGATCGCCATCTCGCCGAGCAGCAGCGCCGAGACCTCGGTGCGCGTGAAGCCGAGCACGCGCAAGGAGGCCAGCTCCCAGGTTCGCTCGGCCAGCGCGATGCGCGCGTTGTTGTAGACCACGCCGACGGCGATCACGGTGGCGAAGAGCGTCAGCACCGTGCTCATGATGCGCACGTTGCGCGCGCTGACCTCCTGCATGTTGCGCAGCAATGAGGCCTTGCTGAAGACGCCGACGATGCGCGGCACCTGCTTGCTGGCTTCGAGCAGCGCGTCTTCGTGGCCGCGCTCGACCAGCACCGCGAACCAGGTCGCCTGCTCACCTTCCTGCAGCAGGCGGTTCAGCGCGCGCCGCTCCATGTAGGCGTTCAAGCCCATCATCTCGCGCGCCGTCGCCGCGAGCGGCACATCGACCGTCCGCCGGCGGCCTTCGAGCACCTGCACGCGCACTGTGTCGCCGACGCGCAGGCCGAGCTTGTCGGCCAGGCGGTCGGTCATCACCAGGCCGTCGTCTTCGACGCGGCTGACTTCGCGGTTGCGCTCATCGACGATGCGCGTCAGTTGCGGCCGCCGCGTCAGGCCGCGGATCATGCCGCGCTCGCTGACATGGCCGTGGACGAAGCGCACCGCGACGTCGCGGCCCGACTCGACGGCCGTCACGCCGGGCAGGCGCGCCACGGCGCTGCTCGCGGCATTGTTGTCGGCCGCCTCGGTCATCCAGACGATGACGTCGCTGCGCATCGAGACGTTGAACTGCGAATCGACGATGGTGTCGATCGCGTCGTGGAAGAAGTTGCCCATGACGACGATCGCCACCGACGCGGCGACGCCGCCGATCGCCAAGGTCGTTCGCCACGGCCGGCGTTCCATGTTGCGCAGAATCATCCGCAGAGACGGGCCGATGCGCGTGAACCCCATTCGTTCCAGCAAGGTCTGCCGGTAGTGCCCCGGCGCGGGCGGGCGCATCGCTTCGGCCGGCGCCAGGCGCACGGTGGCGAGGATCGCGTTCAGCGTGCCGACGATCGCCGTGACCAGCGTGATGCCCAGGCTCACCGCCAACAACCACGGTTCGATGCGATGCTCGAAGCTCGGGAAGTAGAAGAACTCGGCGTACAGGCCGGTGAACATCGTGCCCAGCCGGTCGCCGATGACGATGCCGAGCGCCATGCCGACGACGACGATGGCCAGCACGAGCTTCAGGTAGTGCGTGGCGATGGCGCCGTTCGCATACCCCAGCGCCTTCAGCGCCGCGATCTGCTCGCGCTGCGTGGCCACGAGGCGCGAGACGACGACGTTGAGCAGGAAGGCAGCGACGCCGAGAAAGATCGACGGCAGCACCGTGCCGAGCACCTGCTGTTCCTTGATCTCGTTGGCGAGCATCGCGTGCGAAGGCTGATCCTCGCGGCCATGCGCTTCGCGGCCGCCGTAGCGCGCCAGCTGTGTCGACAAGGCATCCACCACGGCCTGCTCCGATGCTCCCGGTGCGAGCTTGGCCGCCACGCGGTTGAACGCGCCTTCCATGTCGTAGGCCGCGGCCAATGCGTCGCGCGGCACCCAGAACACGCCGACACCGCGCAGGTCGGGCACGCCCATCAGCCCGGCAAAGATGTACTCGGGCGAGAGCGCGATGCCGACGATCTCCAGCGCGCGATGCTTGCCGTTGATCAGCGCGCCGACGCGCGCGCCGGGCTTCAAGCCGCGCTTTTCGGCAAAGCCCGGGGAGACCAGCGCGGCAATCGCGTTGCCCGGCAAACGCGCATCGTCGAGCGCGCGCCCGCTGTGCAGCGCGACGCGGTTCATTGCCGGCGGCGCGCGCAGGTCGATGCCGATCAACTGGCCGACGATCGGATCGGCGACGCCGTCGATGTCGATGCGCACCACCTGCTCGATCGTCGTCTGCACGTCGGCCACGCCGGGCGTGGCGCGCAGTGTCTCGGCGAGCGCGTTCGGCGCACGTTTGACGCCGGCGAAGACATCGGCAAAGCGGCCCTGCGCATAGAAGCGGTCGCGCGCCAGCGCCAGCGAATCGACGGCCGACAGCGTGGTGATGAAGCCACCGATGCCGCTGGCGACCACCAGCGCGATCGTCAGCGCCTGGCTCCACATCAGCCGCAGGTCGCGCAGCAGCTTGCGATCCAGCGCCTTCACCAACTCAACTCCGACGGCGTCAGCTTGCGCTCATTCACCTCCACGCTCTGCACCCGCCCGTCGCCCAAACGAATCACCCGATCGGCCATGCCCGCAATCGCCACGTTGTGCGTGATCACCACCGCCGTCGTGCCGAGTTCGGCATTGACTTTCGCGATCACTTCCAGCACGCGCTTGCCTTTGGCGTAGTCGAGCGCGCCGGTCGGCTCGTCGCAGAGCAGCACCTCGGGTTGCTTGACGATGGCCCGCGCGATCGCCACGCGCTGCTGTTCGCCACCCGACAGCTGCGATGGGAAGTGGTCGCGTCGCTCCGACAACGCCACCCAGGCCAGCGCTTCGTTGATCGCCATCGGGTGTTCGGCGATGTCGGTGACCAGCGCCACGTTCTCGTAGACCGTCAGGCTCGGGATCAGGTTGTAGAACTGAAAGACGAAACCCACGTGCTCTCGCCGGTAGCGCGTGAGGTCGGCTTCGCTGGCGCCGGTGAGCACGTGGTCGGCAAAGCGCAGCTCGCCGCTCGTCGGCACGTCCAAGCCACCGAGGATGTTGAGCAGCGTCGACTTGCCGCTGCCCGACGCGCCGATCAAGACCACGAACTCGCCGCGGCGGATGTCGAGGTCGACGTCGATCAACGCCCGCACCTGCGCGTCGCCGCTGCCGTAGGTCTTGGTCAGGCCACGCGCTACGAAGACCGGTGCAGGCTCGATCGACATCACGGCCGATGCTGCAACGCCTCGCGCCGCGCCGCCTTGATGCGGCGCAACCCATACGGACTTGCTTTCGATCGCATCGAAGCCGTGACTCGCGTGGGTGCGCGCGCGAGCAAGGCCTGGGGCCGTCGGTGCTTTGCGCTCTTCACAACGCAAGAGACTCAGGTGTCGCTGCCGACCTCTCGTGCACCGAAGGTGCGGGCCACGGCAGGCCAGCGCTTGGCCACATCCCAGCCGGCGGCGGCGAGCACGCCGGCCAGCCCCGCCATGACCAGCTCGGCGCCACCGGGCCAGGCAAAGCCGAACAGCTGGCGCAGCGGCGGCACGGCCACGCAGAGCGCGAGCGCCGCGGCGGCGGCCAATGCGATCCAGACGAAGGGCCGTGCCACCGTGCCGCCGCGTGACAGCGGCTGCTGTGTCGTGTCGATCAGCGCCAGCACCAGGTTGCCTGCGGTCAGCGCCGCAAAGGAGAGGAAGCGCGCGCTTTCCGTGGCCATGCCGTGCCGCAGTGCCAGCACGTAGACGCCGAAGCAGACGGCGAGCAGCAGCACACCTTGCGCCAGGCCGAGCAGCAACTGCGCGCCGCCGATCAGCGGCTCGGTGAGCGGCCGCGGCGGTTGGCGCATGTGGCGGGCTTCGGCGCGCAGGCCTTCGTAGCCGAGCGTGCACATCGGGTCGATCACCATTTCGGTCAGCGCCACATGCGCCGGCAGCAGCATCGGCGGCAAGCCGAACAAGAGCGGCAGCAACGCCAGGCCGGCGATCGGCACGTGGATGGCCACGATGTAGAGCATGACCTTGCGCAGGTTGTCGAAGATGCGCCGGCCCTGGCTCACGGCCTGCACGATGTGGCCGAAGTCGTCGTCCTGCAGCACCAGCGCCGCGGCCTCACGCGCCACGTCGGTGCCGCGCGCGCCCATGGCGATGCCGATGTGCGCCGCGCGCAGCGCCGGCGCGTCGTTGACGCCGTCGCCGGTCATCGCCACCACTTCGCCGCAGGCTTGCAGCGCGCGCACCAGGCGCAGCTTGTGCGCCGGGCTGACGCGGGCGAAGACGTCGGTCCTGCGTGCGGCATCGCCGAGCGCGCGGTCGTCCAGCACGTCGATGTCGCGGCCTTGCAGCACCGGCGCCGTGCCCTCCACGATGCCGGCCTCGCGTGCGATCGCCAGCGCCGTCTGCGGCGCATCGCCGGTGATCATCTTGATGCGCATGCCGGCCTGGCGCGCCAGCGTCACGGCCGCCGGCACGCCGGCGCGCAGCGGGTCTTCGAAGGCGAGCAGGCCGAGCCACTCGAGCGGCCAGGCGGCCATGTCGTCGCCTTGCACGCCGGTGGCCACTGCCACGCCGAGCACGCGCCAGCCTTGAGAGGCCAGTTCGCCGGCGCCTTGCTGCCACTGGCGTTGCTCGTCGTCGCCCAGGCGGCAACGCGCGAGCACGGCTCCTGCGGCGCCCTTGACGGCCGCGTGCGTGCCGCCGTGCGCATCGGCCCACAGCGCGGCGAACATCGGCCGGCCGTCGGCCACCGGCCATTCGCGCAGAAGCTGCAGGCTGTCGTCGGCTTGCAAGCCGGGCAGGGCGCGCAGCGCGCGGTCCATCGGGTCCGGCGTGTGCTCGCGAGTGGCCAGCCAGGCGGTGCGCAGCAGCGCTTGCAGCGCGGGCGCCGGTGCAGCGCTATCGGTGACGTCCCAGGGTTGCGCTGCCGTTACCGCACGGCGCACGCGCATGCGGTTTTCGGTCAGCGTGCCGGTTTTGTCCACGGCCAGCACGGTGGCGGCGCCGAGCGTCTCGATGGCGGCCGAGCGCCGCACCAGCACCTGCTGCTGCGCCAGTCGCCAGGCGCCGATGACGAAGAACACCGTCATCGCCAGCGCGAACTCCTCGGGCAGCAGCGCCATCGCCAGCGCAATCGCCGACAGCAGGCTGTCGATCCATGTCATGCCGCGCGCCACGCTGAGCAAGATCAGGCCGAGGCTGACTCCCACCGCCAACGCGCCGAGCACACGCACCAGGCGCGCGGTGTCGCGCTGCAGGCGCGTCGGCGTCTCGCGCTGCGCGTCGAGCAGCATGCCGATGCGCCCGGCGGCGCTGGCCGCGCCGGTGGCCGTGACTTCGGCGATGCCGTTGCCGGCAACGACCAGCGTGCCGCCGAACACTGCGTCGGATGTCGTCTTGGTCACCGGCAGGCTCTCGCCGGTGAGCAGTGATTCATCGACGGCGAGCGTGTTCGCGCGCATCAGGCGCGCATCGGCAGCCACACGCTCGCCTTCTTCGAGCAGCAGGGCATCGCCGGGCACCACGTCGGCCGCCGAACAGTGCAGCGCCACCCCGCCGCGCAGCACGCGCGCTTGTGGCGCGGCCATCGCGCGCAGCGCATCGAGCGCTTTGCGGCTGCGCTGGTTCTGCACCAGCACGAGCGCCACCGTGATCAGCGCAAAGCTGCCGAGCAAGAGGCCTTCGGCGCGGTTGCCGAGCAGCAGGTACAGCGCCGCCGCGGCCAGCAGCAAGAGGAACAGCGGATCGGTGACCCACTGCCGCCAGGCCTGAGCGAGCACGCCGCTGCCTTTGGGCTCGGGCAGGGTGTTGGCGCCGTGTTGCGCACGCCGTGCGCGGGCTTCATTCGCACTGAGTCCCTGCGGTATGTCAGCGCTCAACAGCACCCTCTTGCAGACCGTGCTCGATGCCGTAGCGGATCAACGCGGCCATCGACGGCAGTTGCAGCTTGTCCTGGATGCGCCGCTTGTGCGTGCTGATGGTCTTGATCGACAGGTGCAGCGCCTCGGCGATCTCGCACAGACGCTGCCCGGCGACGATGCGGCGCAGCACCTCGAGCTCGCGGTTCGACAAGTGCACGTGGCGCGGCGCAGCGGTGGCGCCGTTCAACTGCTGCACCACCTGCTCCGCCAGGCTGGCAGTGACGTAGGCGCCACCGCCGGCCACCTTGGCCACCGCATCGACCAGCTCGGCCGGCGCGCGGTCCTTGGTGACGTAGCCGTGCGCGCCCGCCTGAAAGGCGCGCAGCGCGTACTGCTCTTCGGCGTGCATCGACAGCACGAGCACGCGCAAGCGCGGGAACTCCTTGCGCAAGCGGGTGATGAGGTCCAGACCGCTCATGCCCGGCATCGACAGATCGACGATCGCCAGCGTGGCCTCGTGGCGGCGCAGCCATTCGAGCGCCTGAAACCCGGTTGTCGCTTCGGCCACCTGCCAGCCGCGGCCGATGCCTTCCAGGATGCGCACCAGGCCTTCGCGCACGATGGCGTGGTCATCGACGATCAGGATGCGCAGTGAAGGCGGCGCATTCATCGCGGCTTCTCTGCTGTCGATGCCGGCACGAACGGCAGGCGCACCGTCAGCCGCGTGCCGCCGCTGGGCCGGGCGCTGACGCCGATCGTGCCGCCCAGCCCATGCGCGCGTTCGCGCAGGCCCATCAGGCCGAACGAGCCGGCGCGTTGCAAGGCCTGCTCAGGCAGGCCGACGCCGTCGTCGGCCACCGTCAGCACGAGCTGCCCGTCCTGCAGCTGCAACGCCACCTCCACCGACTTCGCCTGCGCGTGGCGGGCGACGTTGGTCAGCGCCTCCTGCACCATGCGGTACAGCGCCGTGGCGGTGCGTTGCGCCACGGCCGGCTCGTCGAGCGGCAGCCGCGTGTGCACGGGGATGCCCAGACGCCGCGAGACGTCGCGCGCCAGCCACTCGATGGCCGCGTTCAGGCCGAGGTCGTCGAGCATCAGCGGCCGCAGGTTGCTGGCGATGCGCCGCACCGAGGCCAACGTGTCGTCGAGCATGGCTTGCATCGCCGCCACGCGCGGGTCGCCGGCGGGCAGCAAGGCCCGCGCGGCCAGTGTCGTCAGGTCGATCTTCAAGGCCGTCAGGCGCTGGCCGAGCTCGTCGTGCAACTCGCGTGCGATGCGGCGGCGCTCTTCCTCGCGCGCTTCGACGACGCTTGCCGAGAGTTCGCGCAGGCCCGCCGCTTCGCGCCGGCGCTCGGTGACGTCGCTGACCACCATCTGCACCGTGCGCTGGCCGTGGTCTGGCAATGCAGCCAGCGCGATTTCGATCTCGCGCTGCTCGCCTGTCGCGCGGGTCAGTCGGCCGGCGACGATGGCGCCGACGGTGTGACCCGCCAGCGTGCGATCGAGCTCCTGGCGCAACGCGGCGTGCGAGTCGGCGTCGAGCAGAGACCACAGCCGGTGGCCGATCAGATCCTTCGACGAGGCCACGTCGAACAGCCGTGCCGCGGCGCGGTTGGCGTAGGTCAGCACGTCGTCGTCGCACAGCCAGATGGCCGTGGGTGAAAGTTCGAACACCGCACGCATGCGGCGTTCCAGCGCCGCCAGTTGCTGCTCGAGCGCGCAGGCATCGCTGCTGTCGCGCAGCATCGCCGCGAACAGCGTGCGCGGGCGGCCGTGCTCGATCATCTCGATGCGCGACAGTGCAATCTCCACCGGCACCGTGCTGCCGTCGGCGCGCTGCAACTCGACGCGCCGGCCGTGCTGCATCAGGCGCTGCGCCGCGTGCGAGGCGGCGAAGCCGCGCACCATCGACGCATGCTGCTCACGCCAGCGCGGCGGCACGAAGCGCGCGAGCGAGCGGCCCAAGGTGTCGGCAGCCGTGCACGCCAGCAGCCGCTCGGCCGCAGGGTTCATCGCCGCGATGACCTGCGCCTCGTCGATCATGACGATCGCCTCGCGTGTGGCCAGCAACAAGGCGCCGGACAAGCCTTCGAACACACCGTCGCTGCCGGCATCCGGCTTGTCGGTGGGCGGCGGCAACGCAGTCATGACGCAAGCATCGTAGGCCGCATCGCCCGTGCGCAACGCCGCGCAGCCGCGACCACGGCTGCGCGGCTTGCGCCATGTCAATTCAAGCGACGGTCAATCGTTTGCCGGCCGACTGCGCCTTCTTCGGCAGCTTCAGCTCGAGCACGCCGTTGCTGTACTTGGCATCGGCAGTGGCCTGATCGACATCGCCGGCGAGCAGGAAGCTGCGGCTGGCGTAACCGTAGCGGCGCTCGCTGCGCAGCAAACGACCATCCCTTTTGTCTTCGCTGTCCTGCTTGACCTCGGCGCTGATCGTCACCTGGTTGCCGTCGATGCGCACGTCGATGTCTTCTTTCTTCACGCCGGGGATCTCGGCCTTGACGGCGAAGGCCTGGTCGGTTTCGGACAGGTCGATGCGGATCTGCGGCGCGTTCGTGGCTGCGGCTTCGGCGCGCCACGGCCGCCAGTGGTCACGCAGCATCGAAGAGGCAAAGGGATCGAGTTCGAACAGATCGGGGACACGCAACTCGTTCATGGCAGGGCTCCTTCATTCAAATGAGGTCGTCGACAAGGTGGCGCGGCAACGCCACGGCTTCATCGTCGGCGTGCCGCCGCACGCCGCATTGACTGCGCGCAAGGCCGCACTGCGTTCGGACAAGTCTGACGAAAGCAGGCTCGCATTCCGACAGCGCGGCGCAGCCGATGGCCGATTGCCGCATGCCCGCGGGCCGCTCATGCTCTGCACCAAGGAGAGATCGCAAATGGCCATCGTTCACTGCCTCGACAGAGGCATCGACACCCATCGGCTCCTCTGTCATTCGCGCTGCGCCGACGCCTCGCAGATCGGCCTCGGCGAGCTGGCCGGGTTGCTCGGCGGCGCCGGCGGCGGCGCGGGATGCAACGGCGGCGACCGCTTTGCCGTGCAGCGTGTGGCCCGCGGTTCGACGTTGCTGCTTCAAGGCGCGCCTGCGCACAACCTGTACATCGTGCACAGCGGCAGCTTCAAAAGCATCAAGACCGCGGAAGACGGCTACGAGCATGTGCTGGCCTTCGCCTGGCGGCGCGACGTCATCGGCTACGACGGCCTGTACCGCGAGCACTACGCGTTCTCTGCGGTGGCGCTCGAAGACAGCCGCGTGGTCGTGCTGCCGATGTCTGCGCTGGCCGCGCTGCGTCAGCAGTGGCCGGCGCTCGACTCGGCATTGCAAAGACTGATCGCGCGCCAGATCGTCCACGCCGGCGAGATCGCCGAAGTCATGTCGGCGGTGGCTGCCGACGCACGGTTGGCGCGCTTTCTCGTGCAGCTTTCGGCGCGCATGGCCGAGTGCGGCCAGTCGCCGCGCCGGCTGCTGCTGCGCATGAACCGGCGCGACATCGCCAACCATCTCGGCCTGGCGCACGAAACCATCAGCCGCTCGTTGCGCCTGCTGGTGGGCCGCGGCTGGTTGCGCGTTGCCAACCGCGAGCTCGAGATCCTCGATGCCGCGGGCTTGCGCCGCTGTGCGCGCAGCACCCGCGGCGCCGTCGACGACGGCGAGCGGATGTTGGCGCGCGCGGCCTGACCTGCCGAGCGCCAGGCCCGTCACGACAAGATGATGTCGATGACCGACCCTGGCGTCTGCGTGGCCCACAGGGACGAGCACCACGCCAAGATGCGCGAGCGCGCCGAGGAACGTGGCCGTGTGGTGTCAACGCCGATGCGTTGATCGGCACCTGGGGGCTGCCCGTGTGATGGCGTGGTGATCCGGCTCAACACCGGAAGTGCGCTCGGCGCTAGGGTGACGGTGTCGAAGTTCTCCGATGTGGTTGCGATGGTTGCGCTCGTCAGTCGGGATGTCGTGCGTGTCGGGCCGCTCGGCCTGCCGGGCGAGTGGACGTTGCCGGCGCAGGCCGCGGCGTGCGTGGTCTTCGCCAATGGCAGCGGCAGTCCGCGCAACCGCTTCGTTGCCGCCGTGTTGCACGTGCATCGTCTGGCGACGCTGCTGGTCGACCTGCTCGGCGAAGACGAAGCCGACGATCCTGCCTTGCTGACGCAGCGCCTGCTCGAGGCCATCGATTGGCTGCGTGCACGCAACGGCGTCGCCAGCGCGACGTCGAGGCCCTTGGGCATCGGCGTGCTCGGCGCCGGCACCGGCGCTGCGGCCGCGCTGCAAGCAGCTGCCTTGCGACCCGCACACATTCAAGCGCTGGTCCTGCGCGGCGGCCGCACCGATCTCGCACCCGACATCGGCCGCGTGCAGGCGCCGACGATGCTGCTGGCCGGCGGCGCCGATGCCGAGGTGCTGCGGCAAAACCGCCTTGCGCTGCACTTGCTGCATGGCGAGAAGCGGCTCGAGATCGTGCCCGGCGCATCGCACCTGTTCGAGGAGCCGGGCGCGCTCGATGCCGTGGCGCATCTGGCGGCAGACTGGTTCGTTCGTCACGCCGCGCAGCGTTTGCGCTGAGCCGCTTTTTGCCAACGGCGATGACGCCGGCCGCGCGTCTGTTCACGGTTCTCAGCCCAATCGAACCACCATGCGGTTCGAGCCCGCGTGCAGCGCTGCACGCAGCGCCGCCATCGGCACTTCTGCTGCGCCGGTGCGGTAGGGATTCGTGCCGCGCGCGAACGGCAATTCGCGATCGTTGAGTTCGATGCGAAGCGGCCCGTGCCCACGCGGGCCGACGTGCAACAGCATCTCCACCTCGTGCTGCGCGATGGCCAACGTGGCACGCAGACCATCGAGCCGCTGCGGCAGCACCGGATCGACGATCAGCGTGGCGTGCTCCTGGCGGATGCCGAGAAAGTGGCCGACCAGCAGGCCGATGGCGATGCCGGGGCCGCTCGAGTAGATGCGCCAGCCACCGTCGAGCGCGACCTTGCCTCGCGCGATGTCGCCGTAGCAGCGCTGCGCTTCGTAGCGGTCGGTGAAAGCCGCGTCCGTGCTCGAGTAGTAGCAGTTGGCCTGGCGCCGGTCGGCCGTCGGCACGCGTTCGCGCAGCAGGATCGGGTGCGCCTTGCACAACGCATCGAAGAAGGCTTGCGCTTCGCCCAGGTGGGCCAGCATCTCGGCGTAGCGCAGGTGCGCATGCATGTACATGACGCCGATCTCGCGGCCGAAGAAGGCGGCGCTCTCGGCGCGCTGGAACAGCCGCTGCGGGCCGCCGCGGTAGGGCAGCGGGCGGTCGAACAGGCGTGCGCCGTCGGGGGCCAGCAGATGCTTTTCGATCAGGCGCCGTTGATCGCGGGCCTGCGCCGGATTGAGCATGTCGTTGATCACGGCGTGCATCATCGGCAGCAGGCTGAAGCGCACGCCGGTGACGTCGTCCTGCGGGTGCAGCAGCAGCTTGCGTTCGGCGTCTGCTTCGAACTGCGCGTAGCCGGCCACCACGCCGTCGGCGATGAGCAGGCGCTGGAAGTCGGCGAGCACGTGGTGCGCCTCGTCTTCGAGCGGTTGCGCATCGGCGTCGCGGCCGATGCGGCGCAGCGCGCGTGCCAGCGTGTCCAGCACCTGGTGATGCAGCGTCACGGTCCAGGTGCTGCACAGGCGCTCGCGCGACGCCGCGTCCACCGGTTGCAGCGAGTCGTTCCAGTCGCCGTGGCCGTATGCGGCCAGGTGCGTGCCGGCAATGCGGCGTGTGGCGATCACGGCCAGCGCGCGGCAGGCGTGATGCCAGACGCTCGTCGCCTCGTCGTCGTGGAAAGCGACTGTTGCATCGAGCAGCGCAGCGTCCTCGGTGGCGAGCAGATAACGCGCCAGGCCGAGCAGCGGCCACAAGACGATGTCGCCGTGCGAATCGCCGGCGCGGATGTTGCGCTCGCGCTCGAAGAACATGAACCACTGCGGCCAGTCGCCGTCGGCGTTCTGCGCGCTGAACACGCGCAGCAGCAAGTCGCGCACTGGTTCCGCCCGGCCGAGCGCGAGCAGCATCTCGAGCGGGCCCTGGCAGACGTCGCGTGTGCCCCAGCCGCCTCCGGTGAACTGTTCGAGGCCGCGTGGCGACAGGTAGTGCACGAGGCCGTTGTGCAGATACCAGGGCACGATCTCGGCGAGTTGCGTGGCTGCGGCATCGGGCGTGTGCCAGCGCGGCGCTTGCAGCAGCGGCGCTACCGGCGTTGACGCAGCGACCAGTTCACCGCGGATCGCGAAACCGAATTCGGTCGTTGCGTCGCAGCCGATGCAGACGAAGGGTTGGTTGCGCGAGCCGCCGTCTTCGAACAACAACTCGTCGCCGCCGATGCGATCGAAGCGGCAGCCCGCGGCGGGTTCGATGCGAAAGCCGCCGTCGGGGAAGCGCTCGGCCAGGCCGCTGTCCGGCGGCGCGGCGACGAAGACACCCTGCTCGTCAACGGACCAATGGGCCGAGCCGCCGTCTTCACCATCGTCGCCTGCGAGTGCGACGTGCAGGGTCGTCAGCATGGCGAGCGGCGCGCCGGCGAGCACGCGCACGCGCAGACCCAGGCTGTGCACGTCGGCGCCTGCATCGGCGCTGACCTCGATCAGCCCGCCGTCATGCTTGTAGAGCCAGCGGCAGGCGTTGGGCCGCATCTCGAACGCCGACGGCACGCCGAGCAAGTGCCATTGGTTGTCGATCGAGACGAACACGCGCAGGCCGTGGGAGCGAAACTGGCCGAGCCAGCCACGCACGGTGGAGAGGAAGCGGTTGATGCCGACATGGCCCTGAGTCACCATCGAATGGAAGACGCCGGCCATCCACGGCGTCGAGGTCAGTGCGGCTTCGTCGGGTTCGAGCGCGCTGCCGCTGCGCAGGATGTGGCCGTGCGGACGCTTGACGATGAGCTCCTTCGCGCGCAGCACGACGTGAGCGCCGTCGGCATGGAAGAACGACAGCAGCGTGCCCGCGGCGTCGCGTTCTTCGTGGCGGCGCGAGGCGCTGAACAGGGCGTCGAGGTCGCGCGAGTCGAGTTCATCGACCGCGAGCAGCGGTGCGCTGGCGAACAGCGTGCGTGCCGGCGCAACGGTCGCGCCGTCGGCCCACACCGGCGCGAGCGATTCGGGCAGCGACAACGTGGCATCGACCGCGGCCAGGTCGGCGTCTGCGGTCGCATCAGGGTGATCGGCCCGCACACAGCCGAAGAAGCCGAGGTCGGCGCCCGCGCCGGGTGCCAGCGTCAGCGGTGCGTCCTCGATCGAGGCCAGCGCATGTTCGTGCTGCAACCTCGTCCCTGGCAGGCCACTGGCCAGGCCTGCGGGCAGTGCTCCGGCGCGCGCCGCCACGCCGAGCACCTGCAGCGCATCGGTGGCGTAAGACGCGCCGCGCCGCAGCGACCCGATCAGCGCCCAGGGGTTGCAGCCGTTCACCGCCTGGTTCTGCCGTGCGGCGACGACGTGACCATGCGCTGCATGGTGCAGCGGACTCAGGTCGATGTAGTGGCTGACGTAGTACTCGTTGGTACGGATCGCACCATAAGGCGCGAGGCCGAGATCCTGCACGTGCAGAAGTTCGATCGCGCGCGCGCTGCTGCCGACGTTGTCGATGCGCACGTGCCAGAACCACGCCGGTGTGTCGGTTGCGAGTCGCAGCGCGAGTCGCAACCGCAGATCGCGCCAGGTGCCCGTCGCTTCAAACGCCTCGCCGTCGCGGCGCAGGCCGAGCGGTGAGCGTGGCCCCAACAGCGGCACCAAATCGACACCTGCATCGTCACGGAGGCGCAGCCACAGATTCGCCGGACCGCCTTCGACCTCGTTGCCGACGAACAGGTTGACCTGCACGTCGTGCAGGCGCAGATGGCGCAGCGAGCCGTTGGCGTTGAGCTCGGCCTTCAGCCCGGCCGCGTTGTCGATCGCAAACATCTTCATGTCCTCAGCGCTGGTTCAGCGTCAGCGTGCCGGCCGCCGCCGGCAATGCCAGCGTGCGCCCATTCCAAGACAGCTCGCGGCCTTCGAGGCTCGCCAGCGGCAACGCACCATCGCCCGGCCAACGCAACTTCACGCCACCCCGTGCCTGCGGCAATCCGCGCGCTTGCGTGAAGCGCCACCCGCCGCTTACGCGTTCGAGCTTGTAGTCGAACACGCCGAATTCGGTGCGCAGGCCGCGCACTTCGAGCCCCTGCGTCAACCATTCGGCCTTCCATCCGGCGCCGACGACGATGCTCGCGTCGGCTTCTTGCTCGTAAGCGAAGAGGTCGAGCGCAGAGCGGATGTAGTCCGACGCCACCCAGGCATGCGGCAGGTCGCCGAAGAAGCCGCGCTCGCGATACCCGGGCCGCACGACCTCGGCCCATTGGTTCCAGGCTGCCGGGCGGCGGTCGCGGAAGAAGAAGTCGAGCATCGCGTGGGCGCGCGCGCTGCGGCCCAGCCGCGCCAGCGCGCCGACGCTGCGCAGTTCGTACGGCGTGTAGTCCTTCCACGCGCGCTGGCCTTCGCTGCGCGCGACCGACTCGCGCCAGTAGCGTTCGAAGGTTGCGGCGAGCAGCGCGGCCGGCAGCTCGGCTTGCACCGGGTTCAGCGCAATCGTCGTCGAGGTGGGATCGAAGTCGCCTCGGTCGGCCGCGCCGGGAATGAAGTCGATGCCGTGATGGGCAGCGGTGGCGGTGATCGACGCGGCGAGTTCGCTCTCGAACGACGCCGTCCACGCTTGCCAACGCTTCGCCTCGCCGTCGTGGCCGAGCGCACGCGCGATCAGCACCGCGTCCTTGTAGCCGCGCAGCGCCCAGAAGTTGTCCCAGTTCGAATAGGCCGGCTTGTCGGAGTAGCCCTCGTGGCTGATCGACGGCGGCATCAGGCCGAACAGGTGCGCGCGGCCGGGCTCGCGGTTGCGTGCGGTGCGCTCGCTCTGGCGCAAGCTTTCCTGATAGGCCAACACGCGCTGCACGGTGGGCCAGTGACGCGCGAGCCACACGCCGTCGCGCGTGTGACGCCAGACCTCGGCGACGGCGTAGAGGTACTGGCCGTGGCTGTCGTTCTCGGCGACAGGATCGGCGCCGCGCGAATCGACGCAACACGGCACCTTGCCCGAGTCGAAGATGAAGCCGGCGAACCAATCGACGAACTCGCGCGACGCATCGACCTCGCCCAGGCGCAGCAGTGCCGCCACCATCATCGCGCCGTCACGCACCCACGTGCGCGCGTAGGAGCGCGTGCCGGGCTTGAGCGCGGGGCCGTCGCGCGAGACGAGCATCTGCGCCAGCGCGCTGCGCAGCGTGTCGGCGATCGGCTGCGCGTCGGCGGGCAAGGTCAGCGTGACGCGGTTCAGGCGCTCGTGCCAACTCGCTGCGACTTTGTCGATGCGCGCATCGAGCGTTGCGATGTCCACCTTGTCGGGCTGCGCGGGCTTGCGAGTCAGAGGCGCGGACCATCCGATCGTCCGCCGTTCGCCGGCTTGCAGCATGACGTCGAACTGCAGCAGCGCCGACGCGTGCGACTGCGGATCGTCGAGCGCGGTGAGCGGCGATGCCTTGGTCAACACAGCAAGTGAAACGCCGGCGTCGAACGGCGCAGCCCGCACTGCCCCGGGCGGCTCGGTGGGCCGCAGCATCTTGCGGCCGTTGACCGCGAGCACGCCGTCGGCCCACGACAGTTGGCGCACCGGGCTCGACCCGCCCGGCGTCGTCAGGAACTGCTGCGGCGGATTGACCTGCCACGGCCGCACGCCGAGCAGCAGCGTGAAACGGCGCGGCTTGCCGCTGCGGTTGGTGAGCGTGTAGCGCGCCAGCGCCTGCGGCGCATCGCGCGTGCCGTCGGCCGCGGCCTCGATGTCGAGCGTGAAGACGTCGTGACGCCAGTGCACCGTGGGTATCGGCAGATAACCGTCGCGCAGCGACTGCGCGGCCTTCACGTCAGCCCAGGTCAGCGCTTGGCCGCCATCGATCTGCACGGCCGGCTCGATCGAGAAGCCACCGCGCCCGATCTCGATCGCACCGTCCTCCGACAGCAGGGCCGAGCGCTCGCCGCCACCGTCCACGCCGACCAGGCCCCAGTAGTTCTGCTGGCCGAGGAAGGCGCGCGGCAGCTCGCCCGGGGGTGCGTCGCGCGCCAGCTCCGAGAGCACGGCGTTGAAGTCGGACCACTGCGTGCTGTCGCGAAGTTCGAGCGCGGGCAGCGTCGCCTGCGTTGTGCCTCGCGCCAATTGCACGCGCAGATGGCGCGCCTCGCTTTCGGGCAGCCAGATCACGTCGAGCCCACCGTCGCTGCCCGTCGCGCGGTGCAGCCGCCGCCAGCGCTTGCCGTCGTCGGAGGCCTGCAGCGTGTAGTCGAGCGGGCGCTTCGCGCCGCCCGGCCAGCGCAGCGCAACGCCGTTGAACTCGCGCACATGCAGGAAGTCGAGATCGAGCATGTTGGCGCGCACGCTGCGGCGCGGCTCGGGCCATGGCGATGGATCGGGCGCTCGCTCCGCAAGTTCGAGCCGCGCCACGCACAGCGTGCCGCGGCCGCCCGAGCCTTCGTTCTGCCCGGCGGCGATAACGAACTCGATGGTCTGCGTGCGGCGCAGCGTGCGGTCGGTGCTCGGGCCCCAGGCGAAGTCGATGTGACGCCGTCGCAGCTTGATCTCCGTCAGCCGGTCGGGCAGCCGGTAGGCCGGGCGGTTGATCCACCAGACGTTGTCGCCGCTGGCACCGACCAGCTTCAGCTGGAAGTCGTTGCGTGCGCCGCTGCCCTTGACGCGCAGCTTCAGGTCGAAGTGCTGCGGCCAGTCCATCGGCAGTTCGCGTTGCATCACCGCGTAGCCGGAGACGCCGTTGAAGTCGTAGTCCAGGCACAGGCTGCCGTCGCGCGTATCGGTGCGCAGCGTGGCGCGCACCTGGTCGGAGGCCGTGGCGCGCCAGGCCGTGGTGTTGCGGAAGTCGTCGAGAACTTCGTGGCGCAGCGAAGCGCCTTGCGCTGCGTTCGTCGCCGCGCAGACCGCGGCTGCCGTCAGCACACGCCTGGCCATGTTCATCCTTTCACGCTCCCCACCAGCAGCCCCTGCATGTAGTAGCGCTGCAGCGCGAGGAACAGCAGCAGCACCGGCAGCACGGTGACGACGGCGCCGGCCATCATCAGCTCGGTGTCGGACACATGCTCGCGTGACAGTGCGGCGAGTGCGACCGGCAGCGTTTGCAGATCGCGGTCGCTGAGCACGATCAGCGGCCACATGAAATCGTTCCAGGCGCCGAGGAAAGACAGCAGCGCCAGCGTGACGAGCACCGGCGCGAGCAGCGGCAGCACCACGTCGCGGAAGATGCGCCACTCGCTCGCGCCGTCGATGCGCGCGGCTTCGAGCAGCTCGTCCGGAATCGACAGCGCGTACTGGCGGACGAGGAAGATGCCGAACACGCTCGCCAGCCAGGGGATCAGCACGCCGGGCAGGGTGTTGACCAGCCCCATGCGTTCGAGCATCAGGAACAGCGGCATCATCGTCACCTGCGCCGGGATCACCAGCGCGCCGAGCAGCGTGCGAAACAGGCGCTCGCGGCCGGCGAAGCGCAGCTTGGCGAAGGCGTAGCCGGCGGCGACGTTGAAGGCGAGCGAGAGCGCCGTCGCGCCGAGCGCCATGACGAAGCTGTTGACGAACTGGCGGCCGATGCCGACGCTGGCGAAGAGTTCGTGGTAGTTGGCCAGCGTGGGCGCGGCCGGCAGCAGCGGCGGCGGGAAGCGCGCCGCTTCGCCCGGCGCCATGAACGAGGCCGAGACCATCCACAGCAGCGGCATCAGCGTCAGCACGGAAATGATCGCGAGCGCGCCGTTGACGGCAAGGGCCCGCATCATCACAGCGCCTCCGACCGGCGCGCCACGCGGATCTGCAGCAGCGTGAAGGCGAACATGATGATGAACAGCAGGAAGGCCACGGCCGATGCCGAGCCCAGGCTCCACCACTTGAAGCCTTCTTCGTACATGAAGTACAGAACGGTCACGGTGCGCTGCGCAGGGCCGCCCTGCGTCATCACGTACGGCTCGGCGAAGAGCTGGAAGTGCGCGGCCATGGTGAGGATGCCGACCATCAGCAGCATCGGCGCCAGCGAAGGCAGCGTGACGTCGAGGAACTGACGCCAGCGCGAGGCGCCGTCGATGCTGGCGGCTTCGTACAAGTCGCGCGGAATCGCTTGCAGCCCGGCGAGCAGGATGATCATGTTGTAGCCGAAGTTCTTCCACACCGACATCAGCGCGATCGCCGGCATCGCCCACAGCGGGTCGCCGAGCCAGTCGATCGGCGCGATGCCGAGTTGCGCCAGGCCGTGGTTGACGAGGCCGTAGCGCGAGTGCAGCAGGTAGCGCCAGACCACGGCGACGGCCACCAGCGTCGTCACCACCGGCGCGAACAGCGCCGTGCGGAACAGGCCGCGCAGGCGCACGAGCGGCGAGTTCAGCAGCAGCGCCGCGCCGAGCGACGCGGCCATCGACAGCGGCACGCCGACGATGACGAAGAAGCCGGTGTTCGCCAGCGCCTGCCAGAACAGCGGCGTCTGCAGCAGGTTCGCGTAGTTGTCGAAGCCGACGAAGCGCAGGTTGCCGATGTCGGCCAGCGCATAGATGTCGAAGTCGGTGAAGCTCATCGCCAAAGCGCCAGCCACCGGCACGACGAAGAAGACCGCGATGGCGATCATCGCCGGGCCGACGAAGATCCAGCCGGCGAGCTTGCCGCGCTGCATCACGTGACCGCGCGCGACAGCATCCAGCGCCGCTTTTCCAGCATGCGGTCCACGCGCGTGTCGAGTTCGCCTTGCGCGCGGCCGTCGTCGAGCACGCCGCGCATCACGGCCTCGGTGACCAGTTTGATCTCCGTGGCGATGCGCTCCCACTCCGGCACCTTGGGCACCGGCCGCACGCGCTCCAACTGCTGGCGAAAGGCGCGCGCGGGCTCGCTCTTCGCAAGCGTCTCGCCGGCCCACGCGTTGCGCCGCGGCGGCAGGTTGCCGCTGACGTCGTAGAAGCGCTGCTGCACCTCGGGCCGCGACAGGAAGCGCACGAGCGACCACGCCGCATCCTTGTTGCGCGAGCGCGAGAACAGCGCCAGGCTCGAGCCGCCGGCGATCGATGCGCCCGGGCCGTCGGGGCCGGGCAGCGGCGCCGTCGCCCACGCCGATTGCAACGCCGCCGGCAAGCGCCGCCGGAACTCGCCGATCTGCCACGGCCCGCTGATGTAGCAACTGAAATAGCCGCGCCCGAACTCGTCCCACAGGTTGACGATCTCGCTGTCGGACGCCGGCGGCGCGAGCTGCTGCTCGAACATCGAACGGTAGTAGCGCCACGCGCGCGTGAAGCCTTCGCCACGGAAGTTGCCGAAGCGGCCACCGTCGCGCAGCAGCGATTCATCGCCGGGCTGCTGCAATGCCAGCGCCACTTGCGGTGCGTACTCGTTGATCGGCAGGAAGAGGGCGAAGCGGTCGCGGCCGACGTGGCGTTTGAGTTGCTGCATCGCCGCCTGGAACTCGTCCCAGCGCGTCGGCACTGCGGCGATGCCGGCCGCCGCCAGCACGTCGCGCCGATAGAACAGCACGCGCGTGTCGACGTACCACGGCACGCCGTACAGTTTGCCGTCGACCACGTTGGTGTCCCAGATGCCGCCGAAGTAATCGGCCGCGGCCACGTCGGGCGAAGACGCGACGCGTGCATCCAGCGGCTCCAGGGCACCGAGCACCGCCAATTCAGGCAGCCAGGTGTTGCCCATCTGCGCCACGTCGGGCAGCACGTTGCCGGCAAAGGCCGTCAGCAGTTTTTCGTGTGCGGCGCTCCACGGCAGTTGCTCGATGCGCACGCGGATGCCCGGATGCTCGCGCTCGAAATCGACGAGCAGTTCACGCACGACCTCGGCCTCGCGGCCCATCGCCCAGAAGCGCAGCGAGGCGGGGTCGCTGCGAACGCAGCCGGCGAGCGCAAACGAGGCCAACGAGCAGGCCGCGCCGATGGCGGCGCGGCGTCGCGTGCTACCCCAGCCAACCTCCGGTGAAGCCGGCACGCTGCAACCCCCGGCGGAGATGCTCGTTGCGCCGCATGTCTTTCCACACCACTTCGTCTTTGTGGTTGGCCAGCATGGCGAGCAGGGGACCGACTTCGATGCCGAGGTAGTCGGTGTTGACCCAGCCCATGCCGGGTTCGATGCGGCCGTGGCGCAGCGGCACGTCGCTGTAGGTGAAGCTCGGGTTGAAGGCGAAGAAGCCGTACTTGCTGTAGATCTTGGAGCCGTAGCGCTCGCGCATGGTGGCGAGCGCGCGAGAAACTTCCTCAGGCGCAAAGACGATCGACGAGCCGGCTCCATAGGGCGCTATGGTGCCATCGTCCCACTCGTCCATGCCGCGGCCGGCGTAACTGATGAACTTGCGCACCTTGCCGCCGTATTCGAGATAAGCATCGGCCGGGCCGTCGGAGGGCGTCACGCCCCAGACGTCGGCCCCATAACCGGCCCAGCCCGAAGGGTTGGCGATGGCGTAGTTGCGCTGCGCCAGCGTGGCGCGGCGCGAGTTCTCGAAGTAGTCGATGCCGCGCTCGCGCATGTACGGGTCGGCGATGCCGCGCAGATCGACCCAGGCGTGCGTGAACTGGTGGCCGAAGAGCGGAGGAAAGCGCAGGTAGGTCTGGCCGTACTCCGTGGCCCACGCGGTGCCGTAGCTGGCGGTGTAGGCGGTCCACACGTCCGATTCCACCGGCATGCTCGGCGAGCCGAGCGCCAGCAGGTAGAGCAGCTTGGCTTCGCAGTAGCCTTCCCACTGGTGGCCGATGAAGCCTTCTTCGGGTTTCCAGCCGCGGGCGATCAGCTTGGATTGCAGCTGCGCCCATGGCCAGTCGACGCGCGCGTACAACTCGTCGGCGAGCGTGCGGATCTCCAACTCGCCGGGGTCGGCGCCGTCGAAGAACGACTGGCAATGCAGGGCGCCGGCCAGCATCAACGCGGTGTCGATGGTCGAGAGCTCGCACGCCCCGGCACGCGTGCCGGTGGCCATGTCGAGGAAATGATAGAAAAAGCCTTTGTGGCCCGACACGCCGGTCGGCTCAGGGCCTTGCGGCGCCTGGTGCAGAAAGCGCAGCGTCGTCAGCGTGCGTTCGCGCGCCTGCTCGCGGTTGATCCAGCCGCGGGCCACGCCGATCGGATAGCTCGTCAGCGCAAAGCCCACCGCGGCGATGCTGGCCACCGATGGCGACGGCCAGCGGTCGGGCGCCAGGCCGGTGCGGGCGTCGGTGGTTTCCCAGAAGAAGCGGAAGCTGCGCTGCTTCAGGTCTTCGAGCACGCCCGGCGGCGCCAGCGGCGGCGCGCGCTCGGCAACCGCCGCCGTGGCCGGCACCGAGATGTCGATGCGCGTGGCTTGCTGGTAGGCCAGGTACAGCGGCGCCAGCGCAAGCGCGCCGCCCGCGCCGGCGACGACTTGGCGACGGGTCAGGCCGGCGACGGCAGGGGTCGGCGATTCCGTTTGCGTTTCCATCTGGGCAGGGCTTCTGGTTCGTTGACTTGCTGCAGACTTTGTCAGCGTGCCGGGGCGTCACACAGGCACAACTGCACACCCGTCGGCACGGGTGTGTTACCGCTGCCGGTCGTGTGGTTCAGAAGCGGTAAATCACCGCGAGACGGAAAGTTCTCGGGTCGCCGCGAATGCTGTTGGGTTTGTTCAGGTTGAGGTTGTCGCCACCGAACTCGTTGCTCGGGTTGCCCGCCGCTGGGGGGGCGCCGGCAAAGTCGTCGAAGCCGTCGTAGTTGGTGACGTTGAAGACGTTCAGCACATCCGCCCGCACACTGAATTTGTGAGCGCCGAACGCCACCTGCTTGCTCACGCTCAGATCGACCTGACGAAAGCTCGGCGAATCGCCCTCGACCGTCGTGCAGGTGCCGACCTGGCCCGCGCCCGGGTTGGGGAAGCCGCCGGGGCAACTGATCACCCGGCGTGGAAACCCGCTGGCCCAGGTGGCTTTGCCCGCCAGCGTCAGGCCCCAGGGCAGCAAGCCGTCGGCGACCGCGGCCGCCACCAGCCGGTGTTTGTCCACCAGCGTCGACGGCTTGAAGCCCCCCTGGCCCGGCTTGCCATGGGTGAAGTCGAAGATGTCGTTGTTCCATTCGCGGTGCGTCGTCTTGGCGTCACTATATGTGTATGCAAACGTAGCGCTCCATCCCGAGGCTGAAGTGAACGGTTTTTCTGCGCGCAGTAACAAAGCGTTGGTTTTTGTTCTCCCGACGAAGTCGCCGAGCAGCACCGATCCATACCCGGCGGGACCGCCGAACAGCGGATCGATCGGGCTCTGGAAAAAGTACCCGCCGTTGAGGTCACGGTTGCCGAGGGCCCAGATGAATTGGTTCTTGGCGTCGATGCGGCTGATCGTCGCCTCGGTGTTCCATTGCCCCACCGCCTGACGCACGCCGAGCGCGAACTGGTCGGCGAAGGGCATCTTGAAATCCTTGCTGATCAGCCAGATTTCGCCCGAGCCGGGCGACGCGTTCTTCTGCAACTCGTCGAGCGCGTGGTTGGCCATCGTGCGGTCGTACGAGCGGCCGTAGCCGGCGAAGATCACCGTCGCCTTGTCGCCGAACAAGTCGTAGGACGCGCCCAGGCGCGGCGCGAAGGCGCGCTTGAACGGTTTGCGCGAATTGCCGTCGGCAATGTACTTGCCGATGTCGACTCCGCCCTTGGCCAGCGACTGCGCGTAGGTCTGGCCCGGGTCCGGGGTCTGGCCGTCGAAGGTGCGCGTGTCGAGGGCGAAGATCGCGGCGACGCGGTCGGCCGGCGTCACGTAGTCGTTGTTCAGCATGTTCGACTCATAGTCCCAGCGCACGCCGAGGTTCAGCTCGAGTTGTTTGGTGAGCGCCCAGTCATCCTGCAGGTAGAGACCGACCTGCTTGTTCTTGAAGTTCACAGAGGCCGCCGGCAGCGCACGGTCGATCTTGCACTGGTCGCTGTTGTCGCCGTTGTTGATGATCGTCGTGCCGGTGCAACTCGTGCCGTCGAAGTACGGCTGACCGGTGTCGAGATCGATCAGCGTCTCGACGATATCAACGCTGCGCGCGGTGCCCGACAGGTCGTACTTCAGGTCCTTGAGCCGGACACCGCCCTTGATCACGTGGCCGGCCAGGCCGCTGTACGTGCCCTCCTGCGACAGCACGAAGCCCTTCTGAGCCCGGTTCTGCGCATCGGGGGAGCCGCCGTCAAAGATCACGTCGCCCGAGTTGCTCAGCAGCTGAGGGCGTGCGTTCGCGTTGCGGTACTTGAGCAGCGGCTCGTCTGCATCAGAGCGCGGATTCCATTGGTACTTCTCGTAGCCTGCTCGTGTGTCGAGTTGCCAAGGGCCGAGCGTCCATTGGTGCAGCAGGTCCAGGCGTGTCTCGTCATTCGAGCGATCCTTGTAGTTGCCCGGCAGGCTCAGGTCGCGGTTCTCGGGCAACTTGTCCGACTCCCTGCGCACGCGCAGGCTCAGCGACAGGTTGCGGTCATCGCCGAGTTGCGCGTCGGCCTTGGCGAAGAACAGGTGCTCGGTGAACGGATCGACGCTCGAGCCCTGTCGTGCGATCAGGCCCGGCAGAATGCCGGCGCTGAGGTCCGTGAAGCGGTCAAGGTTCCTCATCACCACCTGACGCGAGTCGTCGATCTTCTTGCCGTCGTAGGCGACGAAGAAATGCAAGGCGTCCTGCCTGATCGGCCCGCCGAGGCTGAACCCCGCTTCGTACTTCTCCGACGACGGCAGATCGACGCCGCCGGCCTCGCGCTCCTTCTCGAACACCGTCCTCGCACGCCAGTTGGTGCCGGTGCGATCGACATACGCGTCGCCGTGGAACTCGTTCGTGCCCGACTTGGTGATCGCCGTGATCGCCGCGCTGCTGACCTGATCGAACTCGGCCTTGTAGTTCTGCGTGATGACCTTGTATTCGGCGATCGCCGACTGCGGAAACGGATTGCCGCGCGACGAGTCCTGGCCGGACAGCCCGCCGCGCAGGATGTTGTTCTTCTGGCCGACGCCGTCGATGTAGACGTTGACATGGTCGAAGTTCTGCGAGCCGGACTGGATCTTGGTGTTGCCGCCATCGTCGCTGCTGAAGGCCACGCCCGGCGCAAGATCGGCCGAGCTCAGGAAGTTGCGTGTCGTCTGCGGCAGGTTCTCGATCAGCCGGCGCGAAACGTTGGTGCCGACCTGCGAGTCCTTGACCCCTTGTCGCTGCGCGGCGCCGACGACGGTGATCGTCTGCGCAGCAGCGCCCGCCAGCGACAGATCGACCGACGCCGTCTCGCCCACCTGCACCGTCACCGCCTCCGACTTGCGATCGCCGACGCGGATCTCGTACGCGCCCGGCGCCAGACCCGTCAGCACGTAGCTGCCGTCGGCCAGCGTCGTCGTGCGGTGGATGTTGCCGTTGGCCAGGTTCACCGCCGTCACCGTGGCGCCGCTTTGCGCTCCGGCGATCTGGCCCTTGATCGTCGAGGTGCTGACCTGCGCTTGCGCCGTTCCCCCGGCGAGCACGAGGAACACGGCGCTGACCACGGCGTGACGGCGCCAGCCGCTGTTGCTACTGCTGCGATTCATGGCTGTCTCCTGTTGAGCTGGGACGAGGCGACTTGATACACGCCGTGCCGCGCGTTCGCGAATCCTCGTTTACTCGGGCCTGTTGCAGCAACGCGTCGAACGCGCCGCGGCCATCGTCAGCGACAGCGAGCGTCGATGTAGGACAACGCGGGCGCCAGCGCCATGTCGAACGCCGCCCAGTTGTGACCACCGGGCATCAGGCGCAGCTCGGTGCGGTCGGGCTGCAGCGGTTGCAGACGCGCGAAGAGTTGCGTCGCCGCGCGCAGGATGCCGGGCTGATCGCGGTCACCGCTCGAGATCCAGAACGCCACCTTCAGCGGCGCGCGCCCGTAGGCAGCCAGGCGGCCGGGGTAGTTGGCGGCCTGCCAGCGTTGTTCGTCGAACTGGCCGTCACGCACGAACTGCGGCGTGCGCCGCGCCGCGGAGTCCGGCGGCGGCAGCGGGTCGTAGACGGCCGGGCTGATCAGCGCGGCGGCGCAGAAACGCTGCGGCTGCGTCAGCGCCAGATGCAGCGCGCCGAAGCCGCCCATCGACACGCCGAGCAGCGCGCGGCGCTGGCGGTGCACGGCGAACGGCAGCCGCGCCTCCACCTTCGGCATCACGTCTTCGACGAACGCCGACGCCGCAGCGTCGGCCGCGCCGTCGATCCACCAGCTGTTGCGGCCGACGCTCGGCATCACCAGCACGGAAGGCCGCAATGTGCCGTTGCGCATTGCGTTGACCAACGGCCCGCGCAGGATCGGGTCTTCGCCGGTCCAGCTCTTCTCGTCGCCGCCCGGGCCGTGCAGCAGGTACAGCAGCAGCGCCGGCTCGCTCATCTCGGGCGGCAGGTCGGGCAGGTACAAGGAATAGGCAACGTCGCGCCCGAGCCGCTGCGAGCGGAAGGTTTCGCGCAGCAGTTGGGCCATGTCAGCTACCGCCTTTGCGATGGCGGGCGATCATCTGCGCATACCAGCGCGCACTCGCTTTCGGCGTGCGTTGCAGGGTTTCGAAGTTCACGTGCACGAGGCCGAAGCGTTTCGAAAATCCATGCGCCCACTCGAGGTTGTCGAGCAGCGACCAGGCGCAGTAGCCGCGCACGTCGGCGCCGCGCGCGATCGCGTCGCCCACCGCGGCGATGTGCGTTTGCAGGTAGTGCACGCGCAGCGGGTCGTCGATCGCGCCGTCGATCGCGCACGGCGGGTCGTAGAACGCGGCGCCGTTCTCCGTCACGTACAGCGGCAGGCCGCCGTAGCGTTCGTGCATCCACAGCAGCGTCTCGGTGAGGCTTCGCGGATGCAGCTCCCAACCGGTCTCGGTGTAGATCGCCCCGGCCTGGCGCAGCGCGCGCACCGGCACCGGCCAGCCCAGCGGGTCAGCGGCATTGACGCTGCGCGTGTAGTAGTTCAGGCCGAGAAAGTCGATCGGCACGGCCAGCGCGTCGACCTCGCTGTCCGGCCAGTCGGGCCACGAGGCGCCGAACACGGCCGGCAACTCCTCGGGATAGCGGCCGAAGATCGCCGGGTCGAGGTACTGCCGGTTCATGTACGCGTCGGCCAGCGATTGGGCACGGCGGTCGGCGTCGCTCGCATTCGGCGGCAGGTGCTTGGGTTCGATGTTGACGACCAGCCCGATCTGCTGGCGCCCGATCGCACGGTACGCGCGAACGCCGTGCGCATGCGCACGCAGCAAGTGGTGCGCGGCGATCGCGGCTTCTTCGGCCGAGCGATGCCCCGGCGCAAGCACGCCGTGCATGTAGCCGCCGTCGGCGACGACCCAGGGCTCGTTGATCGTCGCCCACAGCGGCACGCGGTCGTCGAGCGCCTTGACGACGACGCCGAGATAGTCGGCGAACCAGTGCGCGATGTCCGGGTTGAGCCAGCCGCCGCGGTCGTCGAGCGCCGCCGGCAGGTCCCAGTGGTAGAGCGTCGCCATCGGTGTGATGCCGGCGGCCAGCAGCTCATCGACCAGGCGCTCGTAGAAGCCCAGACCCGCTGCGTTGATCCGCCCGCGGCCGTCGGGCAGCACGCGGCCCCAGGCGATGCTGAAGCGATACGCATTGAGGCCGAGTTCGCGCATCAGCGCCACGTCTTCGCGCACGCGGCGGTAGTGATCGCAGGCCACATCGCCGCTGTCGCCGTTGCTGATGCGGCCCGGCGTGCGCGCGAAGCGCTGCCAGATGCTGGGACCGGCGCCGTCGGCCAGCGGCGAGCCTTCGATCTGGTAGGCCGACGTTGCGCAACCCCAGAGGAAATCGCGGGGAAAGGCAGAGTTCATGTGCGCATCATCGAGAGCAACCGACGCGGTGCAGTATCCCCGACTGAGCGCTGCGTCTCAAGGCGTGCGAGCCGACAAAAAAACACGCGCGCCGTGGCGCGCGCGAAGACCTGTCGGCGGGGGTGGTGTGCGACGCAGGGCGCGTCGCGGCCGGCAGGGTCGGGGGGAAGGTCAGGCTGCGCCGTCAGTGCGGCTGTGACGGGCGCGACGCGCGACGCCCCAGCCACATCCACAGCGCCGCCACGCCGGCGCCGAGCGCCGCGGCGAGAACGACGGACGTGATCGGGTCGTGCTGGATCTTCTGCCGCGCCTGTTGCGAGGCCATCTGCGCCTGGTGGCGCAGCTCGTGCGAGCGGCTGCGCAAGGCTTCGGCGCTGCGCAGTGCCAGCTCTTCCGCGCTGGCGGCGCGCTCGCGCACCGCGCCGGGTGCGCGCTGCACGGCGCCCGACAGGCGATCGAGCGTGTCGTTGGCCAGCCGCTGCGTCGATTTGATGGCGTGGTCGGTGCCGAGCGCCGCTTGCTCGGCCGCGCGCCCGACCGATTCAGCCAAGGGACGGTGCGATGTCAGATTCATGATGGCGATTTCCTTTTGCTGCAGAGACAGCGCCACAGACGGTCGACGTCAACCTCGTCTGAAGACGCTGACAAGAAAGCTGACCACGGCCAGCGCGATGAAAACGAAGAACAGGATCTGCGCGATGCCGGCGGCGCCGGCGGCGATGCCGCCGAATCCGAACAGCGCCGCAATCAGGGCGATGACCAAAAACACCACGGCGTAATGCAGCATGTCGGTTGCTCCTGTGTGACTCAGGCCACGAACGCCAAGCCATGTACGACCGGCGCGGCGTACTCGCGTCCCATCATGGCGCGCGCATAGAGATAGTTCTCGCGCGCCCGCTCCGACAACGCATCGATGTCGACCAGCCCCTGGGCGTCGCAGGGGAAGCTGAGGCAGCGGCCGGCGTGGAACAGATCGTCGAAACGAACCTGGAAGTTGTCAGCGCAGACAAGGGTGGTCATGGCTCGGTCTTTGTGTGCAAGCGATGCTGAAAGTTAAGCCCTCGGCCGATGCTCGCGTGTCGGACGGCCCAAGGCGCGCGCGTCGGTGTGCAACCGCCGGCCGTGTAGGCCGAGGTGCTGCGGTGCTGTCCTACAGGCCGACGGCCACCGCGGCGACACGCGGCGGCGCGTGCTCGCGGCAATCTCTGCAGGGGCCGCAGCACCGCGCGGCGAATCGAGCTTCACCACCCTGCGCGAAGCCGACGCACCCGACCGCGGCGACGCGGCTGTTTCCATCGCCTGAGGCAGCGCGCTCACGGCACCGCCAGCAGTTCGTGCAGGCGCTGCGCATCGAGCGGCTTGGCCAGGTGCGCATCGAAGCCGTGGCGGCGCGCTTCGGCGATGTCGTTCGGCCCGCTGTAGCCCGAGACCGCGAACAGCTTGCCGGCGAAGCCGGCGCGCCGGCTGCGTCGCGCGACCTCGTAGCCGCTCAGGCCCGGCAAGCCGATGTCGACGATGGCCACATCGGGCGGCTCGCGCAGCAGCGCGGCCAATCCACGCTCGCCGTCGTCGGCGGTGGCGACGATATGGCCGTCGAGCTCCAGCATCGCGCGCATCGCCGACAGCACGTCGGCGTTGTCCTCGACCAGCAGCACGCGGCACTGCGGCGTGCGTGCGTGGCGCACGCGCGCGTCGTCGTCCTGCGGCGGCGCCTCGACGCGCGGCAGCCAGACCTGGAACGTCGTGCCGGCAGGCGAGCTGTGCGCGGTGACGTCGCCGCCGTGCAGGCCGACGATGTGCCGCACCAGCGTCAGGCCGATGCCCAGGCCGCCGCCCGGCCGGTCGATCGGCCGCTCGTCCTGCACGAACAGATCGAAGATGCGCGGCAGCAACGCCGGATCGATGCCCGGCCCCTGGTCGCGCACTTCGAGCAAGACCTGCGCGTCGCGCCGGTGCAGGCAGAGCTCGATGCGCCGGCCCGGCGGCGTGTACTTGAAGGCGTTGCCGAGCAAATTGGTCAACACCTGTTCGAGCCGCGTCACGTCGCCGTCGACCCAGGCCGGCGTCACGTCGAGCCGCAGGTCATGGCCTTGCGACTGGCCGGTGACTTCGAAGGTGGCGACCACGCGCCCGATCAGCGCGCCGAGATCGAGCCGGCGCTTGTTCAAGCGCACCTTGCCGGAGATGACGCGGCCGACGTCGAGCAGGTCGTCCATCAGCCGCGCCAGGTGACGCGTCTGGCGGCCGATGATGCGGCGCGCGTTGACGGCCACCTCGGCGTCGGCATCGACGCGGTTCAACACCTCCACCGCCGAGCCGATCGCGCCCAGCGGGTTGCGCAACTCGTGGCCGAGCATCGCCAGGAATTCGTCTTTGGCGCGGTTCGCCGCCTCGGCCTGCTTGCGCGCGGCCTGCTCGGCATCGACCAGCGTCGCGCGTTCGCGTTCGGCGCGTTTTTGCTGGCTGATGTCGAGGCTGACGCCGACGAGCTGCTTCGGCCGGCGCTGCTCGTCGCGGGAGAGCATGACGCGCGTCGACAGCCAGTGCGAGCGGCCATCGGGCAACTCGATGCAGCACTCGAAGGTTTCGCGCTCGCGCGTCGCGGCGAGCATGTCGCGCAGTTGCGCCAGCAGCGCCTCGCGGTCAGCGGCGTGGATGCGCTCCAGCAACACCTCGAGCGGCGGTGGCGGCTGCGCCGCATCGAAGCCGAGCAGGTGCGCCTGCCCCGGGGACCATGTGGCGTCACCGCCGTCGAAGCGGTACTGGAAGAAGCCGATGGCGCCGGCGTCTTGCGCCAGCGCGATCAGGTCCTGGCTGTCGCGCAGCCGGCGATCGGCGTCGAGCAGGCGCTGCTCGGACAACTTGCGCTCGGTGATGTCGACCACGGCGCAGACCGCGCCGCGCTGCGCGCCCGCGTGCAGCGGCAGCGCGCGCACCAGCACATGGCGTGTCGGCCGGCCGCGGCTGCGCAACTCGAGTTCCACCGGGCCGATGGGCTGGCCCGACGCGGCGGCGCGGCGCAACGGCTGCTCGTCGGCGGCGAGCAGATGGCCGCGGTCGAACACCTCGACCGTCGGCGCCTGGCTGTCGCCGTCGCCGAGCGCGCCCACCAGCGCGTGCATCGCCGGGTTGTGCACGGTGCGCGGCGAGGCCGCATCGGGCATGAAGGCCAGGCCGACCGGCGTGCTCGCCAACAGCGCCTGGAACTCGTCGGCCTTGCGTTGCAGTTCGGCGCGTGAGCGCGCTTGCAACTGCTGCGCCACCGCCAGCGCGTCGCGCAACTGCGCGATCTCGCGCACCAACGGCCGCGCCGGCAGCGCCGGGCCGTTGCTCGCCAGCTGGATCAGCGGCTCGGTGACGCGGCGCGCCAGCAGGCTGGCCAGCGCCACGCCGAGCAGCAGGCAGGCCGTCGTCGTCGTCAGCGCGGTCAGCAGCGCACGCCGCTGCGCGCGGTCGATCGGTTCGGAAAACACGCGCGCGCCGACGCTCCAACCCGATGCGGCCAGGCTGCGCCACGCGCCGTAGGTCGGGCCGCCTTCGGCCAGTTCGGCGCGCTGCATGCCGGTGCTGTCGCCGGCCAGTGTCGTCAACGCGGCGCCATCGACGCCGCGACCGACGAGCTGCGGCGCATCGGAGCGCGCGATCAGCCGGCCGTCGCGGCCGACGATGGCCAGAAAGCCGCTCGGCGGCGCGCCGGCGTTGTGCAGCAGGCGCTGCCATTGGCTGGCGTCGATCCAGGCGCCGAGTGTGTGCGGCTGCGTGGCGTCGCCAGCAACCTGCGCCTCTGCAACCGGCACCTCGACCATCGTGCCCAAGGCGCCGGCATTGCCGACCAGATCGGACACGGCAACGCCGGCGCCGACGCTGCTGCGCAGCGGCAGGTTGCGCGCGCCGCCGCTGGCGATCGACACCCGCCCATCGGCGCCGCGCATGAACAGCGACTGCCAGTGAGCGCGCCGCGGCTCCTGCAGCGCCTGCTGCAAGAGTTCGGCGCGTTCGGTGGGCCGTGTGCGTTGCAGCGTGCCGGCCAGCACCTTCAACTCGTCGATCGTCGTCGTCAGTTCGGACTCGACCGCATTGGCCAGCACGGCCGTGCTGCGCTGCAGGCCCTCGTGCTGCCGCCACTGCTGCTCCTG
>CADEEN010000004.1 GCA_902826345.1 uncultured Burkholderiales bacterium
CTGACGTGGACCAGTACTTTCTGTGCGTGCCGGCAGGCGATGACGGCGAGCTCGCGGACACGCTGCGCGACCTCGGCGTACCCACGGCACGTATTCACATCGAACGCTATCTGACGGGCAGGCCGGTGGAAGCCGGCGCGGCCACGGCGCCGCGGCCGGCGGCGACGGCCGCGGGTACGGCGGAAATCACGGTCCGGATGGACGGCCGGCGCCGCAGCTTCACGATGCCCCTGGCGGGAGAGGACTCGATCCTGGAGGCCGCCGGGGCGGCGGGTCTCGAGCTGCCCTATTCCTGCCGCGCCGGAGTCTGCTCGACCTGCCGCACCAAGGTCGTGCGGGGCAAGGTCGAGATGGCGCAGAATTACGCGCTCGAGGACTGGGAGGTCGAGGCGGGCTTCGTGCTGTGCTGCCAGTCCCGGCCGCTCACGCCCGAGATCGAACTCACCTACGACGAGACCTGAGCATGCCGTACCAGAACATCCTGTTCGACCTCACAGGCGGCATCGCGCGCCTGACGCTCAACCGGCCCGACCGCCTCAACAGCTTCAATACCGACATGCATGCCGAAGTGCGCGCGGCACTCGCGCGCGTGCGGAGCGAAGGTGCGCGGGTACTGGTGCTGACGGGCGCGGGGCGCGGCTTCTGTGCGGGACAGGATCTCGGCGATCGCGCCGTGGCACCGGGTGCCAAGCCCGTGGATCTCGGGGACTCCGTCGAGCAGAACTACAAGCCGCTCGTGATGGCGCTGCAGACCCTGCCGTTGCCGGTGATCGCGGCCGTCAACGGCGTGGCGGCCGGGGCGGGCGCGAACATCGCGCTGGCCTGCGATCTCGTGATCGCCGCGCGCTCGGCCAGCTTCGTGCAGGCCTTCTGCAAGCTCGGCCTGGTGCCCGATTCCGGCGGCACCTGGACGCTGCCCCGCCTGGTCGGGCCGGCGCGAGCACTGGGACTCACCCTGCTCGGCGACAAGTTGAGCGCCGAACAGGCGGCCGCCTGGGGCCTGATCTGGCGCTGTGTCGAAGACGCGGAACTCGCCGCGACGGTGGCTGCGCTCGCGACACAGTTCGCTCAGGCGCCCACGCGGGGCCTCGCGCTGCGTGGCCTTGACCACCAGGCGGCCGGCGCGGATGTGCTCGCGCGCGATCGCCTCGACCAGGAAGCCGCAGCCCAGGCAGCGCAGGTGCGCTTCGAGCTTGGCTTGCACCGTGGCCACGGTGAAGACGTCCTGGCCCGGCAGCAGGTGGTACGTCAGCGGCTCGTGGCGGCGCGCGCTGTCGGCCACGGCCACCGCGCGGTGACGCAGCAGTTCGTGGTCGCCGATCGGGCCGTCGTGCGCGGCCAGCGGGTGGTGCGGCGCGACGGCGAAAACGAAGTCGATGTCGCCGAGCGGCTTCAGCTCGATGCCCGCCGGCGGCGTGGCCGCGGCGCTGCCCACGCCGATGGCCAGGTCGGCCTCGCCGGCGAGCAGCGCTTCCCAGGTGCCGCCGAGCACTTCCCTGCGCAGGCGCAGGCGCGTGCCAGGGCCGTCTTCATCGTCGTCGTTCGGCCGCAGTGCGAAGAAGGCCTCGCACAACTCGAACAGCGTGATGCGCGAGATCACGCCGTCGGCCGCCACGGTGAGCTGCGTCTCCCAGCCGCAGGAGACGCGGCGCACGCGGTTGGCCACCGCGTCCATCTCGGCCAGCAAGCGGCGGCCCTCGCGCAGCAACTCTTCGCCGGCCGCGGTGAGCACGGCCTGGCCGCTCTTGCGGTCGAACAGCAGCACGTCGAGCGCGTCTTCGAGTTGGCGCACGCTGTAGGTCAGCGCCGACGGCACCTTGCCGAGCTCGCGCGCCGCGGCGGCGAAGCTGCCGGCCTTGGCGATGGTGTCCATCATCTGCAGGGCGTCGGGGGTCAGCGCGTTGCGTCGGTCCATCTCGTTCATCTTATTTGAACGGGGCCTTCAACGAGCACCGGCTGTGCAGCATAGGCGGCGCGCCTACAGTCTCATCATCATGTTGACCCTTCGCAAATCCCAGGACCGCGGCCACGCCGATCACGGCTGGCTGAAGAGTCACCACAGCTTCTCGTTTGCCGATTACCACGACCCCCGTCACATGGGCTTCGGCAACCTGCGCGTGATCAACGAAGACCGCATCGCACCGGGCACCGGCTTCGGCACGCATGCGCACCGCGACATGGAGATCGTCTCGTACGTGCTCGACGGCGCCATCGCGCACAAGGACAGCATGAACAACAGCTCGCAGATCGTGCCCGGCGAGGTGCAGCGCATGAGCGCCGGCACGGGGGTGCGCCACAGCGAATTCAACGCGGCGGCCGACAAGACGACGCACTTTCTGCAGATCTGGCTGTTGCCGAGCGAGCAGGGCATCGCGCCGGGGTACGAGCAGAAAGCGTTTTCGGACGCCGACAAGCGCGGCCGGCTGAAGCTCGTCGCCTCGCCCGATGGTCGCGACGGCGCGGTCACGATCCACTCCGACGCGTCGATCTACGCCGGCTTGTTCGACGGCGCCGAGCGCGCCGAGTTGCCGCTCGACGACGAGCGCCTGGTCTACGCGCACGTGGTGCGCGGCAGTGTGCACATCAACGGGCAGGCGCTGACCGCGGGCGACGCGGCCAAGCTCAGCGGCGAGAGCCGTCTCGTCATCGACCGCGGCTACGACGCCGAAGTCATCGTGTTCGACCTCCAACCTTGAACGGAAAAACCATGAGCAAAAAAATAGTCATCGTCTATCACAGCGGATACGGCCACACGAAGAAGGTCGCCGAAGCGGTGGCCGGGGGCAGCGGCGGCACGCTGATCGCAATCGACGCCGAGGGCAACCTGCCCGCCGACGGTTGGGAGCAATTGCAAGCCGCCGACGTGATCGTCTTCGGCTCGCCGACCTACATGGGCGGGCCGTCGTGGCAGTTCAAGAAGTTCGCCGACGCGTCCTCCAAGCCCTGGTTCGGCAAGCAGTGGCGCAACAAGCTGGCTGCGGGCTTCACCAACTCGGCCACCTTGAACGGCGACAAGTTCTCGTCGCTCACCTACTACTGGACGCTGTCGCAGCAGCACGGCATGTTGTGGGCCGGCATGGGCATGCACGCGAGCAATGCCAAGGCGAGCACGCGCGACGATCTCAACAACGTCGGCGGCTACGGTGGCCTGCTCACCGTCTCGCCTTCCGACGCGTCGCCGGACGAGATGGTGGCGGGTGATCTCGCCACCGCGCGCGCTTTCGGCCAGCGCATCGTCGAAGCATCGGCATTGCTCAAGTAAAAAGGGAACAGCATCGTGAACACCCAAGGATTTCCCGTCGTCGTTGCCCGCGTTTTGCTGGCGCTGATGTTCGTGCTCGCCGGCTTCGGCAAGCTCACCGGTCTGGAAGGAACGGCGGGCTACATCGCCAGCAAGGGGCTGCCGATGCCGATGGTGCTGGCCGTCGCCACGGGCGTGCTCGAACTCGTCGCCGGCGTGCTGCTGATCATCGGCTGGCAGGCGCGCTGGGCGGCGCTGGCGCTGGCGGCGTTCACCGTCGTCGCCAGCGTTCTCTTCCACAACTTCTGGGCCATGCCGGCCGAGCAGCAGATGATGCAGCAGCTGATGTTCATGAAGAACCTCGCCGTCACCGGGGGCCTGCTGCTGGTGTTTGCGTTCGGCGCCGGCGCGCTGAGCCTCGACGCGCGCAAGGCGGCATGAGCATGAAGCTGCTTCTCATCGCCGGCAGCGCGCGCAATGGAGCGCTGTCGGTCAAGCTGCGTGACGCCGCGCGCGCCGTGGCCGATGCCGCCGGCGCCCAGACCAGCGTGCTCGATCTGCGTGCGCTGGCGCTGCCGCTGTACGACGGCGACATCGAAGCCGCGCAGGGCGTGCCGGCCGCGGCAGGCACGCTGCGCGACGCGATCCGCGAGCACGACGCCATCGTCATCGTCACGCCCGAGTACAACGGCTTCCCGACGCCACTGGTGATCAACGCCTTCGACTGGCTGTCGCGGCTGAAGGACGGCATTGCCGCCACCACCGACAAGCCGGTGGCGCTGCTGTCCAGCTCGCCCGGCGCACTCGGCGGGCTGCGGGCACTGAACGTTCTGCGCCAGTATTTGCAGATGGCCTTCCAGATGCTCGTTGTGCCGCAACAGCAGGCGGTGAGCAAGGCGCACGAGGCGTTCGCTGCCGACGGCACGCTGGCCGACGCCAAAGGGGCGGCAATGTTGACCGGCGTGATCAACGCGGTCTTGAAGCTGGCCGCGCAGCGCAGGCGTTGATGCGCACCGCGCTACAGTTGCGCGGGTGACGAGCTTCTGGCAACTGATCTTCTCGGCCCTGCCACGCTGGGAGTGGCTGGCGCTGGCCTGGTACTTCTTCTGCTGGATCGGCTACGCCCGTTTCGCCAAGCGCCGCTCGATGGTGCAGCCCTCGCTGCTGGCCGAAGGCAACCGCGAGCGCCGGCTGTGGATGATCCAGTCAACGCGCCGCGATGTGCGCGTGATCGACGCCATCGTGGTGCAGAACCTGTCCACCAGCCCGAGCTTCTTTGCCTCGACGACGCTGCTGATCGTCGGCGGCCTGCTGGCCTTGCTCGGCTCGTCGGAGCAGACCAGCGCGCTGGTGGCGGAATTGCCGTTCGCGGTGCGCACCTCGCGCCTGGTGCTCGACCTGAAGCTGCTGCTGCTGACCGGCGTCTTCGTCTACGCGTTCTTCCGCTTCACCTGGAGTCTGCGCCAGTACAGCCTGGGCGCGCTGCTGGTGGCCGCGGCGCCGGCGCACGATGAGTTCGATCGGCTCGCTGAAGCCGATCGCGAGCGCTTCGCCGACCGCGCCGGCGGCGTCATGGGCCTGGCCGCCGAATCGCACAACGACGGCTTGCGCGCCTACTACTTCGCCTTCGCCGCGGCGGCGTGGCTGGTCTCGCCGATCGCCTTTGCCCTCGGCAGCGCCGGCGTGGTCTGGGTGCTGTTCATGCGCGAGTTCCACTCCGAGGCGTTGGCCTTGATGCGCCGTTGAAGCGTCGGTGGGCACGGATAATGCTGACCTCCGATCTTTCACCCGTTCGAGGAGAACCCATGTTTGACAGTACCAAGCGCGCTTCGATGCGCTGGGCCGGGCTTGCGGCGCTGGCCGCCACCGCCGGCCTGATCGGCTGCGGCAAGAAAGAGGCGCCGGCCACCGCGGCCGCACCGGCCGCAGCAAGCGCGCCGGCCGCGCCGCCGAAGCCGGAGCCGCTGAAGATCGCCTTCGCCTACGTCGGCCCGGTCGGCGACGCCGGCTGGACCTATGCGCACGACCAGGGCCGCAAGGCGGTCGAGGCCGAGTTCGGCGACAAGGTGAAGACGAGCTACGTCGAGAACGTGCCCGAGGCGGCCGATGCCGAGCGCGTGATCCGGCAGATGGTTGCCGAGGGCAACAAGCTGATCTTCGGCACCACCTTCGGCTACATGGACCCGATGATGAAGGTCGCGGCCGACCACAAGGACGTGAAGTTCGAGCATGGCACCGGCTTCAAGACGGCCGACAACATGCGCACCTACGACAGCCGCACGTACGAAGGCGCGTACCTGGCCGGCATCGTCGCCGGCGCGATGAGCAAGAGCAACACGCTCGGCGTCGTCGGCTCGATCCCGATTCCGGAAGTCATCCGCAACATCAACAGCTTCACGCTCGGTGCGCAGAGCGTGAACCCGAAGGTGAGGACCAAGGTGGTGTGGATCGGCAAGTGGTTCGACCCGCCGAAGGAAGGCGAGGCCGCGCAGAGCCTGATCAACCAGGGCGCCGACGTGCTGTTCCAGAACACCGACTCGACGGCCGTGCTGCAGACGGCGGAGAAGAACAAGAAGCTGGCTTTCGGCTGGGACAGCGACATGTCGAGCTTCGCCAAGGAAGCGCACCTCGGCTCGGCGATCATCAACTGGGGCCCGTACTACAAGAAGGCGGTCAAGGATGCCCTGGACGGCACCTGGAAGACGACGCAGGAGTGGTGGGGCGTGAAGGACGGCGCGATCGATCTCGTGGCGGTGAGCGACAAGGTGCCGGCCGACGTCAAGGCCAAGGTCGATGCCGCACGCGCGGGCCTGAAGGCGGGCAGCTTCCACCCGTGGAAGGGCCCGATCGTCGGCCAGGACGGCAAGACCGTGGTCGAGAAGGACGTGACGCCGGACGACAAGTTCATGCTCGGCATCAACTTCTACGTCCGGGGCGTGGACGGCAAGGTGCCCAGCGGCAACAAGAAGTAAGTCGGTGATCGACTTCGGCCGCATTCCGCAAGAGCGCCTGCCGGCGCTCTTGCGTACGATGCCCAAGGCCGAGCTGCACATCCACATCGAAGGCTCGCTCGAACCGGAGATGATCTTCGCGCTGGCCAAGCGCAACGGCGTGGCGCTGGCGTACCCGAGCATCGAAGCGCTGCGCGCGGCCTACGCCTTCAGCGACTTGCAGAGTTTTCTCGACATCTACTACGCCGGCGCCTCGGTGCTGCTTCACGAGCAGGACTTCTTCGACCTCGGCTTCGCGTACCTGCACAAGGCCGCGGCCGAAAACGTGCGCTGCGCTGAAGTCTTCTTCGACCCGCAGACGCACACCGCGCGCGGCGTGGCGATGAAAGACGTCATCCTCGGCCTGTCGCACGCCTGCCACCGCGCGCATGCCGAGTGGGGCCTGCAGGCGAAGTTGATCCTGTGCTTCCTGCGCCATCTGTCCGAAGACGAAGCCATGGCCACGCTCGACGCCGCGCTGCCGTGGCGCGAGCAGTTCATCGGCGTCGGCCTGGACAGCAGCGAGCAAGGCCACCCGCCGGAAAAGTTCGCGCGCGTGTTCGCGCATGCGCGCGCTCTCGGCCTGCATGTCGTGGCGCATGCGGGTGAGGAGGGGCCGCCGGCCTACATCGAGAGCGCGCTCGACGTGCTGCATGTCGGGCGCATCGACCACGGCGTGCGCTGCGTCGAGTCGCCCGCGCTGGTGCAGCGCCTTGCTCGCGAGCGCATGCCGCTGACCGTGTGCCCGCTGTCGAACGTCAAGCTGTGCGTGTTTCCCACGCTGGCCGAGCACAACCTGCCGGCGCTGCTGCAGGCCGGCCTGTGCGTCACGATCAACAGCGACGACCCGGCGTACTTTGGCGGCTACCTGAACCAGAACTTCGTCGAGATATTCGCCGCGCTGCCGCAACTCGGTTCGCGCGAGGCCTACACGCTGGCGCGAAACAGCTTCGCGGCGAGCTTTGCGACGAGCGCGGACAAGGCACGTTGGATGAGCGAACTCGATGCGCACTTCAGCGCCGCAGCGGCGCCCTGAGCGGCGCGCCGCTCAGGCCGGTGCGGCGTGCGAGGGCGGCTTCTTCTTCTCGCTGAGCAAGCACACCACCAGCGACAGCAGACCGCCTGCGGCCAGCAGCATCAGCGCGCCGATGCCCCAGACAATCCACGCCACCAGCGGCGCATTGCTGCCGACCCACCCAAGCACCGTCTGCGCCA
This sequence comes from uncultured Burkholderiales bacterium, assembly GCA_902826345.1. Classification (GTDB taxonomy): domain Bacteria; phylum Pseudomonadota; class Gammaproteobacteria; order Burkholderiales; family Burkholderiaceae_C; genus CADEEN01. The sequence goes on from CADEEN010000004.1 coordinate 7,447, forward strand.
GATCGGCGGCCGCGCCGAGCAGCTGCTCCCATCCGGGGAACCAGCGCTCGATCACGTCGGCATAAGGCACGTTCTTCATCAGCGCCTGCACGTCGTCGAGCCATTTCGGATCGATCGACAACAGCGCATGCAGGCCCCAGGCGAGCAGCGACCAGACCGCCAGGCCGAGAAAAGTGAAGATCCAGATGGCGATGTGCATGGGGTCCACCGATGAACAACATCATTGGACCACCGGGCGACAGAACTTGTTCTCCTTAGAATCCCGATTGGGACGTTGTCCTACACGCAGCGCCGCGTGCCACCGCGCGTTTGCCTTCCAAACCCGTGGCCATGTCGAGGACAACCATGCTCAAAAACCTCATCGGCGCACTCGCGTGTGCGCTTTTGATTTCCCCCACGCACGCCGCCGAACCGCTCGAGGTCGGCTTCGTCTACGTCAGCCCGATCGGCCAGGCCGGCTGGACGTGGCAGCACGACCAGGCGCGGCAGGCGATGGAAAGGTCGCTCGGCGCCAAGTTGCGCACGCGCTACGTCGAGGCCGTGCCCGAAGGCGCCGACGCCGAGCGCGTGATGCGCGAGATGGCGGCAGGCGGCACGAAGCTGATCTTCGCCACCAGCTTCGGTTATCTCGAACCGGCGCTGCGCGTCGCCGCCGAGTTCAAGGAGACGAAGTTCGAGCACGCCGGCGGCTACAAGACCGCAGCCAACCTGAGCACCTACAACGCGCGTTTCTACGAGGGACGCTGGCTCGCCGGCTGGCTGGCGGGCAAGTCGAGCGCCAGCGGCGTCGCCGGTTATGTCGCCGGCTTTCCGTTGCCCGAGGTCATTCAAGGCATCAACGCCTTTGCGCTCGGCATGCGCGTGGCCAACCCGAAGGCGACTGTGCGCGTGGCCTGGCTCGGCACCTGGTTCGACCCGCCGAAGGAGCGCGAAGCGGCGCTGGCGCTGATCGGCGGCGGCGCCGACGTGCTGGCCAACCACAGCGGCTCGCCGGCGGTGCCGCAGACGGCGCAGGAGCGCGGCGTCAAGGTCATCGGCTACCAGAGCGACATGTCGCGCTTTGCGCCGGATGCGCAACTCGCGGCGGTCACCTCCGACTGGAGCGGCCACTACATGCGCGTCGCGCAGTCCGTGATGGCCGGCACGTGGAAGGCGCAGCCGGTGTGGGGCGGCATGAAGGACGGCATGGTGCGTTTGTCGGCCGTGCATGCTTCTGTGCCCGCCGACTTGAAGCGTGAACTCGCGGCGCGCGAGCAGGCGCTCGTCGCCGGCACCGACGGCCCGTTCATCGGCCGGCTCGTCGATCAGGACGGCCGTGTGCGCCTGGAGCGCGGCGTGCTCGGCGATGATGCGATCGCGAAGATGGATTGGTTCGTGCAAGGCGTGATGGGCAACCTGCCCAAGTAGACAGAAGGAGTTGACGATGCGACGTTGGCTGATCGGCTTGGCGCTGGCAGCGGCCGCGAGCGGTGCACTGGCGCAAGGCAAGACCCTGCGCTTCGCCAGCGCCTTCGATCCGCAGACGATGGACCCGCACGCGCTGGCGCTGCTCTACCAGTCGCGCGTCGGCACGCAGATTTACGAAGGCCTGGTCAACCGCGGCAAAGACTTCAAGCTCGAGCCGTCGCTGGCCACGTCGTGGGAGATGACGGGCCCGACGACCTGGCGCTTCAAGTTGCGCCCGGGTGTGAAGTTTCATGACGGCGCGCCGTTTTCTGCCGACGACGCTGTGTTCTCGATCGAGCGCGCGCTCGACAAGGCGTCGCAGCGCAAGAACCAGATGCTCGGCATCAGCGGCGCGAAGAAGGTCGACGCACTGACGATCGACGTGACGACGTCGCAGCCCGACGCGGTGCTGCCCGACAAGCTCTATCTCATCGGCATGATGAGCAAGGCCTGGGCCGAGAAGAACAACGTCGTCAAGCCGCAGGACTACAACGCCAAGCAGGAAACCTTCGCCGTGCGCAACGCCAACGGCACCGGCCCGTTCATGCTCGTGCGCTACGAAGCCGACGTGCGCACGACCTTGAAAGCCAACCCGCAGTGGTGGGGCAAGGGCAGCGCCGAGCTTGCGGGCCGGTTCGGCGGCGGCAACCTCGACGAAGTGCACTACCAGGTGATCCAGTCCGATGCCACGCGGCTGGCTGCGTTGCAATCCGGGCAGGTCGATTTCGTCATCGACCCGCCGTTTCAGGACTTGACGCGGCTGGCGGCCGACAAGTCGGTGAAGATCAGCGAGACCGACGACATCGGCACGCAGTACCTCGCACTCAACCAGCACAGCGCGGAGATCGGCAACGCGAAGGGCAGGAACCCGTTCAAGGATCCGCGCGTGCGCCGCGCGCTGCAACTCGCCATCGACACTGACCTGATCGTCAAGCAGGTGCTGCGCGGCGAAGGCAAGGTCACCGGTTCGTTCTTCTCGCCGCTGGTCGATGGCTTTCTGCCCGAGTTCGAACAGCGGCCCAAGGCCGATGCCGCCGCGGCGCGCGCGCTGCTCAAGGAGGCCGGCTACGAGAACGGCTTCGCGGTGCAGATGGATTGCGTCAACGTGGCTTGGCGCGCGTCCGTGTGCCAGGCCGCGGCGTCGATGCTGGAGAAGGTCGGCATCAAGGCCAGCCTCGTTACCTCACCGAGCTCGGTCTTCTTCCCGAAGCTGAGCCAGGGCACGGGCTTTCTCGTCGAGTTCGGCTGGACGCCGACGACGGACGCTTGGCTGATCTTCCAGTCGCTGGTGCGCACCAACGACGGCCTGGCCGCCGGCGCCTTCAACGCCGGGCGCTACAGCAACCCGAAACTCGACGCGCTGATCGACGGCCTGCGCGTCGAGCCCAACCTCACCAAGCGGCGCGCGATGGTGCAGGACGCGCTGCGCATCGTGCAGGCCGAGCTGCCGGTCATTCCGCTCTACCGGCGCCAGCACAACTGGGTGATGCGGCCGAACGTGGACGTGGTGCAGTGGCCGAACGATATGTTGGAGCTGCGCTGGGTGAGCATCAGGTAGGCGCGCGGTCGGCGGGCCAGCCCGGTGCGCGCAGCGCCGTCAGCACATGGTCGCGCCACGCGCCGTCGATGAACAGGTACTCGCGCGCCAGACCTTCGCGCTCGAAACCCAGCCGGTCGAGCAGCGCCAGGCTGCGTGTGTTCTCGGGCCGCACGTTGGCCTGCACGCGGCGCAGGCCGACACGCTCGTTGAAAGCGTCGGCCAGCACGGCGGCCAGCGCCTCGCGCATCAGACCCTGCCCCTCGTTGGCAGCATCGATCGAGTAGCCGAGCATCGCGTTGCAGAACGGCGCGCGGGCCATCTGCGACAGGTGAATCTGGCCGAGCGCGCGATCGGGCGCGTCCGGCAGGAACAACCACCAGCCGATCAGCGTGCCCGCGGCGATCGCGTCGGCCGACGCCGCGAGGCGCTCACGCTGGCCTTCGGCGGTGAACATCGACGCCGGCTGGGGCGGATTCCAGCGCGCGTGGGGCTCGCGGTTGCGGCGGTAGTAGTCGCAAGCCGCGTCGGCCAGCGCCGGGTTGCTGGCGCGCAGCCACAGGCGCTCGGTGCGCAGTTCGGACAGGGCCGGGGTCACGCCACGACTGTAGCGGCGAGCCGCCCCGCTGACGCGCCGAAGGCGTAGGTGTCCATGCCGAGCACGCCGTGAGTGACGCTCTCGTGCAAACGCTGCGGCGTGGCCTCGCGGCCGCCAGCGCCGGCGGCGATGTACCAGGGCAGCAGGTGTTCGTCGCTCGGGTGCATGTCCACCGCATGCGGCGCGCGCGCACGGTAGTCGAACAGCGCCGGCCAGTCGCGCGTGGCGCTGTGCTCGGCGAACCAGGTGCGAAAGGCTGCGCTCTGCGGCGCCTCGGGCGGCGTGGACTGGCGGTGCATGCCGGCCATCGCCACCTTGCGCAGGTTGTGCGTGATGCTGCCGGTGCCGATGATCAGCACGCCTTCGGCGGCCAGCGGCGCCAGCGCCTGGCCGAGTGCGAACAGCGCGGCCGGCGTGGCCTGCGGCGACCAGCCAAGCGGCAGCACCGGCACGTCGGCTTGTGGATAGACGTATTTCAGCGCGGTCCAGATGCCGTGATCGAGCCCCCCGCGATCGAGCCGGTGCAGCGGCACGCCGGCGGGCGCGAGCAACTCGCTCACACGATCGGCCAGCGCCGGCGCGCCGGGAGCGTCGTAGCGCATGGCGTACAGCCGCTGGTCGAAGCCGCCGAAGTCGTACACGGCCTCGTGGCGCGCTGCGGCGAGCGCCGCCGGCTCGCGCGTCAGCGTGTGCGCCGACAGCGCGACGATCGCCTTCGGGCGGCCGAAGGTGGCGTCGATAGCCGGACCGAGGCGTTCGAGGAACGCGCCCGCCGCGCCGGGCTCGAGCGCGATCATCGGCGAGCCGTGGGAGATGAAGAGGGAAGGCAGGGTGTTGCTCATGCCGTTATTCAAACCCAGGTCGCCTGCGGTGGCGTTCAATCGCTCTGCATCCTGCGTTGCAGCGCTTGCTGATGTAATGACGCCGATGGCTGATTCCGAAGACGACTTCTCTCCTCCCTCTGCATTCGCGCTGGCCTGGCGGCAGACGCTGCGCGACTTTCGCGCCGGCGAGTTGCGCCTGCTGCTGGTGGCGGTGACGCTGGCCGTCGGCGCGCTGACCGCGGTCGGCTTCTTCGCCGACCGCCTAGAGCGCAGCCTGTCGCGCGATGCGCGGCAGTTGCTCGGCGGCGATGCGATCGTCTCGAGCGACCGCGCAACACCGCAGTCCTTCATCGACGAGGCCCGCGCGCGCGGCCTGCAGGTGGCGACGACGACCGGCTTTCCGAGCATGGGACGCGCGCCCGACGACAAGGGCGGCGCGAGCAAGCTCGTCGCCGTCAAGGCGGTCAGTGACGGTTATCCGCTGCGCGGCCGGCTGAAGCTGCGCGCGGCGCCGGATGCGCCCGAGCGCGACAGCGCCGGCGCGCCCGACCCCGGCACGGTGTGGGTCGATGCGTCGTTGCTCGACGCGCTGCAGTTGAAGATGGGCGACACGCTGCTGCTCGGCGACGCGGCGCTGAAGATCGCGCGCGTCGTTTCCATCGAGCCCGACCGCGGCTCCGGCTTCTCGAGCTTTTCGCCGCGCGTGATGCTCGGCCACGGCGACCTGGCGGCAACGCAGTTGATCCAGCCGGCCAGCCGCGTCAGCTACCGGCTCGCGGTGGCGTCACCGGCCGGCCGCGACGCCGAGGTGTCGGCGTTCGTGCGCTGGGCCGAAGAGCAGATCGCCTCGCAATCGCTGCGCGGCGTGCGCGTCGAATCGATGGAGTCCGGCCGGCCGGAGATGAAGCAGACGCTCGATCGGGCGAAAAAATTCTTGAATCTCGTTGCGCTGCTCGCCGCACTGCTTGCCGCCGTGGCGGTGGCGATCGCGTCGCGCGAATTCGCCGAGCGGCATTTGAACGACTGCGCGATGCTGCGCGTGCTCGGCCAGCCGCAGCGCTCGATCGCCGGCGCGTACGCGCTCGAGTTCGGTGCCGTCGGCCTGATCGCGAGCGTCGCCGGCGTGCTGCTCGGCCTGTTGGTGCACAACGTTTTCGTCTGGCTGCTCGCCGGCTTGGTGCAGGCCGACCTGCCGCCGGTGGGCGTGTGGCCGGCGCTGTTCGGCATCGGCGTCGGCCTGACCTTGTTGATCGGCTTCGGCCTGCCGCCCGTGCTGCAACTGGCCAGCGTGCCGCCGCTGCGCGTCATCCGGCGTGATGTCGGCGGGCTGAAGCCGGCGTCGCTGCTCGTGCTCGGCGCCGGCGCGCTCGGCTTCGCGGCGCTGCTGCTGGCGGTGTCGTCGGATTTGAAGTTGGGTCTGATCGCGGTCGGTGGATTCGCCGCCGCGGTGGCGTTGTTTGCATTGCTGGCGTGGTGTGCCGTGCTGGTGTTGAAGCGAGCGGTGCCGGAAGCCAATGCGCCGCGCTGGCTGGTGTTGGCCACGCGCCAGATCGCCGCGCGTCCTGCGTTTGCGGTGCTGCAAGTGTCGTCGCTGTCGGTCGGTCTGCTCGCCCTCGTGCTGCTCGTGCTGCTGCGCACCGACCTCGTTTCGAGCTGGCGCAAGGCCACGCCGCCGGATGCGCCGAACCGCTTCGTCATCAACATCCAGCCCGAACAAGGGCAGGCTTTTCGCAAAGTGCTCGATGGCGCGGGCGTGCAGCGCTACGACTGGTACCCGATGATCCGCGGCCGCCTGGTGGCGGTGAACGACAAGGCGGTCACGCCCGACGGCTTCGGCGCCGAGCGCGCAAAGCGTCTCGTCGAGCGCGAGTTCAACTTGAGCCATTCGGCGCAGCTGCCGAATCACAACACGGTGTCGGCGGGGCGGTGGACGGTCGATGAAAGCGGGGCGGCCAGCGTCGAAGACGGCCTGGCGGAGGAGCTGGGCCTGAAGCTCGGCGACAGGCTGCGCTTCGACATCGGCGGCGCCACGCACGAGGCGCGCATCACCAGCCTGCGCAAGGTCGATTGGGGCTCGATGCGCGTCAACTTCTTCGTCATCTTTCCGCAGGCGCAGATGCCCGGGCTGCCGGCGACGGTGATCACGGCGTTTCGCGCGCCCGATCTGGCCGGCTTCGACAACACGCTGACGCGCGAGTTTCCGAACATCACGACTGTCGATGTCTCGGCGCAGATCGATCAGGTGCAGCGCGTGCTCGGCCAGGTGATCCGCGCGGTGGAATTCTTGTTCGCGTTCACGCTGGCCACCGGGCTCGTCGTCTTGTTCGCTGCCGTGACGGCGACGCGCGAGGCCCGCGCCAAGGAGTTCGCGGTGATGCGCGCGCTCGGCGCCAGCCAGGTGCTGTTGGGGCGTGTGCAGCGCGCCGAGCTCGCGGGTGTGGGCGCGCTGGCCGGCGTGCTGGCGTCGATCGCGGCGGTGATCGTCGGCTGGGCGTTGGCGCGCTACGCCTTCGAGTTCCAGTGGACCGCGTCGTGGTGGGTGCCGCTGGCCGGCGGTGTGGCGGGCGCGGCGTTGGCGCTGGCGGCCGGGTGGTGGGGCCTGCGCGAGGTGCTGCGGCGGCCGGTCGTCGAGACCTTGCGCGGCGCGACCAGCGAGTAGATCAGCCGAGCAGTCCGGCGAGGTCGATCGTCATGCCGGACAGCGACCCATGCGCTCGATTCCAGCGAGCGTGTGGTGCAAGCCGCTACAGTGCGCGAGCCATGCCGATCCACGAATCCAAGCGCAGCCTGCGCGTGCTGCACCTCGAAGACTCGGAAGTCGATCACGAGCTGGCCGCGGCGCTGCTGGCGCGCGATGGCCGCTCGCTCGCGATGCTGCGCGTCGACAGCGAAGCCGCGTTCCGCGCGGCGCTCGAAGAGGATTGGGACCTGGTGCTGTCCGACTACAACCTGCCGGGCTTTTCGGGCCTGGCCGCGCTGGAGATCCTGCATGCCAGCGGCCGCCTGCTGCCCTTCGTCATCCTGTCCGGTGAGATCGGCGAGGACGTGGCGGTGCAGGCGATGCGCGCCGGCGCCAGCGACTACCTGCTGAAGAGCAACCTGACGCGCCTTGCGCCGGCCCTGGACCGGGCGATCGAGGCCAACGAAACGCGCCGCGCGCGCAACGCCGCCGACCGCGAGCTCGCCGCTTCGAAGCAGCGCCTGTCGGAGCTGGCGCGGCATCTGCAGAGCAGCATCGAGCGCGAGCGAGCGGCGATCGCGCGCGAGATCCACGACGACGTCGGTGGCTCGCTGGCGGCGCTGAAGTTCGATCTGGCGTGGATGGCGCGCCATGCGCACGATGCCGACGTGCAGGCGCGCGTGGCCTCGGCGCTGGAGATGACGGGCCATGCCATCGAGGCCAGCCAGCGCATCATGCACAACCTGCGCCCGGCCATCCTCGAGCAGGGCCTGGTCGCCGCGCTGCAATGGATGGCGCAGCGTTTCGAGAAACGCACGGGCATCGCGTGTTCGTTTCGCACCAGTCACGAGCATCTCGACCTGCCGCAAGGCGTGCCGCTGGTGGCCTACCGCGCGGTGCAGGAGGCGCTGACCAATGTCAGCAAGCATGCGCAGGCCAGACGCGTCACGATCGACCTGTCTCTCGCGCGCGGCGTGCTGTCGATCGAAATCAGCGACGACGGGCGCGGCCTGCCGGCCGACGCGCTGGCCAAGGCCGGCAGCTTCGGCATTCGCGGCTTGCGCGAGCGCGCCGAGACGGTCAGCGGCTGGGTCGATCTGTCGAGCAGCGCGTCGGGCACGATGATCATCTTGTCGGTGCCGGTGTCGCAGGCGCAGCGCGTGAAAGCCGCGACGCGGGCGCTGATCGACGACGACAGCGAACAACACGACCCTTCCGCCTGGGGCACCGACCTGTGATCGACGTCATCATCTGCGACGACCATGCGCTGATCCGCCGCGGCATCCGCGACACGCTGACCGACGCGGTCGACATCCGCGTCGTCGGCGAGGCCGGCGACTACGGCGAATTGCGCGCCCTGCTGCGCGCGACGCGCTGCGACGTGCTCGTGCTCGACATCAACATGCCGGGCCGCAGCGGCCTGGACGTGCTGCACGCGCTGAAGGACGAAGCCAGCCCGGTCAAGGCGCTGGTCGTCAGCATGTACCCCGAAGACCAGTACGCGTTGCGTGCGCTGCGCGGCGGCGCCTTCGGCTACGTCAACAAGGGCGGTGATCCGCAGTTGATCGTGCAGGCGGTGCGCACGGTGGCGCAGGGCCGCAAGTACGTCACGCCCGAGATCGCGCAAATGCTGGTCGAGAGCCTGAACGCACCGACGCCCGAGCTGCCGCATCAGAAGCTGAGCGACCGCGAGTTGCAGACGCTGGTCATGATCGCTTCGGGCAAGCGGCTGTCGGATATCGCCACCGAGCTCACGTTGTCGCCGAAGACGGTGTCGGTGTACCGCGCGCGCGTGCTAGAAAAATTGGGCCTCGCGAACAATTCGGAGCTGACTGTCTACGCCATCCGCAATGGATTGGTGGGCGAATAGAGAACTTTCACCGCTTCTCGAATTCTCGCTGTGAGCGCGCCTCGCAGGCTCTTACCGTTCGACGCAATGCAATGACCATTCAGGCATGGCGCGCTCGATAGCATTCTTTGTCGTTCCCACTACAAAGATGAATCGCTCCATGAAGTCCCTTGCATTGCATTGCTCCGTCGCTGTGTTGTTGGTTGCTTGCGGAGGAGGTGCAGAGTCGGACACGCCGCCGACATCCGGCGCCGACGAATCCGCTTCCGATCGCGCACAGGCCTTGGCGGTGAGCAGTTGGACCGCGGTGGCCAACGAAAACCAAGCCTTCGATGTCGCCACCAGCAGCACCGTGCGCTACGGCGCCGGCAACGCGTGGATCGAGAAAACTGTCAGCGGGCGCGTTGACTGCACCAACCGATTCTTCGGCTCTGACCCGGCCTTCATGGTCGTCAAGCGCTGCGAAATCGCTTCTGGTAGCGCGCCGGCACCGGCGCCGGCGCCAGCGCCCGGCGGCTGGTCGTATGTGGCAGGTGAAGGCGCGTCGTTTGCCGTCGCAGGCACGCGTGCCGTGCGTTACGGCGCCGGCAGCGCCTGGGTGCAGCGCAGCGTCAGCAATGGGGGTGCTTGCACCAACGCCTACTTCGGCAAAGACCCGGCGTTCATGATCGTCAAACGTTGCGAGGTCTGGAACGACGCGGCGCCTGCTCCGGCCCCCGTGCCCGCACCTGCGCCGGCTCCAGCACCCGCGCCGGCTCCTGCGCCCGCACCGATCGCCGGTCCCTCGTTGCCGGCACCGCGCAACAGCGCCGCGATCATGTTCTCCGGTCACAGCCTCACCGCGCACGGCAGCTTCGTCAACATGGAGTCGGTGGCAGCGAGCAAGGGCACGCCGATGGTCTGGAACAAGCAGATCGTCAACGGTTCGCCGACGCGCTTTCGCACCCGCGGCGGGGACTTGAACGATGCCTCGTTCTCCGGCTACCGCATCGGCGAGAACCGCAACGGCAACAACATGAACGTCGCCGCCGAGTTGCTGTACCCACAGACGCTCGGCGGCCAGCGCTACGACACGCTGGTGCTGACCGAGCGCCACGACATCGTCAACACGCTGCTGTGGGAAGACACGGTGCGCTACACGCGGCACTTCCATGACCGCCTCATTGCCGGCAATGCCGCGGCCAACAGCCACCTCTACCACTCGTGGCTGGCCATCGCCGACAAGAGCAACCCGTCGTCGTGGGTCGCCTACGAGCGCACGGCAGCCAAGGCCTGGCAGTGCACGGCCGCGCGTATCAACGTCTCGCTGGCCGCCACGGGGCGCGGCGACCGCATTACCTACCTGCCGGCCGGCCTGGCGCTGGCCGATCTCGTCGAGCAGGCTGCCCTGCGCGGCGCCGTGGCCGGGGTCAGCGCAGGCAACGCCGGGCAGACGATCGACCGCCTGTTCAGCGACGGCCTGCACCTGTCGTCGCTCGGCGAGTACTACCTGTCGCTGGTGACCTACGCGTCGGTGTACCGGCGCTCGCCGGTCGGCGCGTGGGCGCCGGCCAATGTCACGGCCGAGCAGGCTGCGGCGTTGCAGAACGTGGCCTGGCAGTCGGTCTCGAACCACTACAACAGCGCGGCCACGCCGAGCATGGAGCAGTGCCAGGCGGTGATGCGTGATCAGGTGTGCAACGCCTACGGCAACTACGCCGGCAACCCGGGCGCCGCCGGCACCTGCGTCGGGCGCTTCGGCCTGCAATCGCAGAGCAACCCGTTCTACTACAGCGCCGCAGCCGACGCCGGCTACTGGTTCCCATGAGCCTTCAGCGCGTCGCGCGCAGCCGCACGCACTCGAGGTAGGCGTGCCCATCGGGCGGCAGGCCGCTGCGCTGCGACGCCCACACCATCTCGCCGAGGCACTCCATGACTTCGTGGTGCGCGTCGTGCAGCGAGCCGCGCCGGGCCGCCAGCAGCTCCACCGCCTGGCGGATGCCGCAAGGCTGGTCGATGCTGCACTGCTCGCTGATCGTCAGGTGCATCGACAGGTGCAGGAACGGATTGGCGCGGCCACTGTCGACGCTGTAGGTTGCGGCCAGCGCTGCATTCACATCGCCGAGCTCGGTGTGATGCTCGGGATGCTGTTCGATCCACTGTGCGGCCAGCGTTTCCATCGGCTCCTGCACGACGCCCTCGCGCTGCTTGCGCCAGGCCTCGCAGAAAAAGCGGCGAACGTCGTGCTGTGAGGGATTGAACATGGTCCGACAATTGTCCTTCCGCTTTCGAGGATCGCGATGCAAGTCAGCACTGAACAGCTTTTCACCCAGGCCCGCACGCAGAACGGCTTCAAGCCCACTGCTGTCAGCGACGACCGGCTGCGCGCGCTCTACGAGCTGTTGAAGTGGGGCCCGACGTCGGCCAACTGCTCGCCGGCGCGCTTTCAGTTCGTGCGCAGCGCGCAGGCGAAAGAAAAGTTGATGGCCTGCGCCTCGCCGGGCAACGTGCCGAAGATCCGGCAAGCGCCGGTGACCGCGATCATCGGCATGGACATGGCGTTTCACGACAGGCTGCCGATGCTGTTCCCGCACACCGATGCCCGCTCATGGTTCGCCGGCAACGACGCCAAGATCGCCGAGACCGCAATGCGCAACTCATCGCTGCAAGGCGGCTATTTCATCATCGCCGCACGCGCGCTCGGCATCGACTGCGGGCCGATGAGCGGCTTCGATGCCGCCAAGCTCGACGCCGCGTTCTGGGCCGGCAGCACCGTGAAGACGAACTTCATCTGCTCGCTCGGCGAGGGCGACCCGAGCAAAGTCATGGCGCGCAGCCCGCGCCTGTCGTTCGAGGAAGCCTGCAGCTTGGTCTGAACCGTTGAGCTTCATCAGCGACCCCTGGTTCTACGCCGCGGCGCTGCCGGCGGTGTTGCTGATGGGGCTTTCGAAGAGCGGCTTCCTGATCGGCTTCGGCGCGTTGGCCACACCGCTGATGGCGCTGGCGGTGCCGGTGCCGCAGGCCGCGGCGATCATGCTGCCGCTGCTGCTGGTGATGGACTTCACCAGCATCCAGCAACTCTGGCGGCATCGCGACCGTGAGTTGCTGCGCCTGCTGCTGCCGGCCGGCCTGATCGGCACGGTGATCGGCACGCTGCTGTTCGGCGTCTTCTCGGCCAAGGCCGTGGCCGCCGTCGTCGGCGTGCTGACGCTGCTGTTTTTGGCGCAACGTCTGTTGTTGCCGTCGAAGCGCGACGCGCCGCCGCCGCCCAAGGCGGTCGGCTTCGTGCTCGGCATCGCTGCGGGCTTCACCAGCTTCGTCGCTCACGCCGGCAGCCCGCCGCTGTCGGCCTACGTCTTGCCGTTGCGCCTGGAGCCGTTGCGCTTCACGGCGACGATGGCGGTGCTGTTCACCGCGATCAACCTGTCGAAGTGGATTCCGTATGCGTGGCTCGGCCTGCTCGACACGCGCAACCTGGCCACGTCGCTGCTGCTGGTGCCGCTGGCGCCGCTCGGTGTCTGGCTGGGCATCCGGCTGACCAAGCGCATCGCCTCGGCGTGGTTCTACCGCATCGCCTACACCGGCATGGCGGCGACCGGCGTGAAGCTGCTGTGGGATGGGCTGCGCTGAGTCAGTCGTCGCCCTTGACCACGTCCGCCCAGCCTTCGTCGGTGGCGCGGAGCCCTTTGCGCTGCCGCTCGTCGGTCATGAACTGCTCCATCTGCGCGCGGCCGATCTTGGCCATGGCGATCAGCTTCGATTCGTCCTTGAAGTGCGGCGCCATCTCGGCGAGTTGCTCGAGGTTGTGGCGGCGAAAGCGCAGCGTCAGGTTGCGCGCCTGGTGGCGCTCGAAGCCGAGCGCTTCGAGCACGCCGCGCGCGCTCATCAGCGCCGAGTCGAAGGTCTCGCGCTCGATCAGCGTCACGCCGCGGTCGCGCAGTTGGTACAGGTGCTGCACGTTGCGCGCCCGGGCCACGATCTGCAGCGCGGGGAAGTGCGCTCGCGCCATGTCCACCAGCGCCAGGCTTTGCTCGACATCGTCGATGGCAACGACGAGCACGCGTGCTTCGGCCGCGCCCGCCTTGCGCAGCAGATCGAGCCGCGTCGCATCGCCGTAGAACACCGTGATGCCGAAACGGCGGATGCCTTCGACGGCTTCGCTGTCGTAGTCGAGCACCGTCGGCTGGATGCCGTTGGCCAGCAGCACGCGGCCGACGACCTGGCCGTAACGGCCGAAGCCGGCGATGATGACCGGCTCGTGCTGCGGCTCATCGAGTTCGCCCAGCGTCGGCGCGCCCTGGCGCGCCAGGCGCGGCACCAACCACCGATCGGCCAGCACCAGCGCCAATGGCGTGAGCAACATCGACACCGCCACCGCGGCGACGAGCAGCGACTGCGTGGCGGCATCGATCACACCCGCGCCTTGAGCCGCCTGGAAGACGACGAAGCCGAACTCGCCGCCTTGCGCGAGCAGCATGACGAACACCGGCCGCTCGGCCAGCGGGATCGGCATCCAGCGTGCGATCGCGGTGACGACGATCGCCTTGACGACGAGAAAGCCGAGGACGATCGCGGCAATGAGCCCCGGCTGCGCGAGCACGACGGCGAAGTCGATGCTCATGCCCACGGCGATGAAGAACAGCCCGAGCAGCAGGCCCTTGAACGGTTCGAGGTCGGTCTCGAGTTCGCGCCGGTACTCGCTCTCCGCCAACAGCACACCGGCGAGGAACGCGCCGAGCGCCATCGACAGGCCCACCGCCTGCATCAGCGCTGCGGTGGCGACGACGAGCAGCAGCGCCGCAGCGGTGAAGATTTCCGGCGTCTTGCTGCCGGCGATCCAGCGCAGCGCCGGGCGCAACAGCAGGCGGCCCCCGAGCAGCAGCGCCGCGATCACCGCCACCACCTTGGCGGCGCCCCACCAACCGCCGCCGGCGGCCTGCGCAGCCTGCGGCGCGAGCAGCGGCAGCAGCGCCAGGATCGGGATCGCCGACACGTCCTGGAACAGCGACACCGAAAGCACGCCTTGGCCGGCATTGGTCGGCAGCGCGCTGCGCTCGTTCAGCACCGCCAAGCCGATCGCGGTCGAGCTCATCGACAAGCCCAGCCCGGCGGCCAGTGCGATCTGCCAGGGCACGCCGAAGGCCATGCCGACAGCGGCCATCAGCGCCGCGCTGACGACAACCTGCGCCGTGCCCCAGCCGAAGATCGGCCGGCGCAACGCCCACAGGCGGCGTGGCTCGAGTTCGAGGCCGACGAGGAACAGCATCAGCACGACGCCGAACTCGGCCACCGACAGAATGGTCTGCGCATCGGTGACGAGCTTCAGGCCCCACGGCCCGATCGCGATGCCGGCGCCGAGGTAGCCGATGATCGAACCCAGCCCGAGCGCGCGCGCCAGCGGCACGGCGATCACGGCGGCGGCGAGGTAGATCAGGCTGGTGGTCAACCAGGCTGTTGAGTGCTCCATCGTCAGTGTCGCCGGGCCGCGCCAAGACACTGCCGGCCCTGCAGGCCGCGGCGTTGCGAAACGCAACGCCACCTCATGCCGTCCAAGCCCGCGCAGGCGGGCCCGGCGCCGCGGCATTCGGCCCTCGGGGGACACGAGCGCAGCGAGCTTGGGGCCTCATTGACGAACCACTGCCGGCGAATACGCCAGCGGCGCGAGCAGGCGCGGCGCGCTGCCGCCATCGATCGCCAGCGCCCATGTGTGCGTGGCGGCCGGCGTCGTGTCGTCCGGCAGCGCGTACGCGATCTCGCGGTTGTCGAGCCACCCGACCTGGTCGTCGACGTTGCGCGTCTCGCGCGCGAGCACGGTTTCCTTGCCGTCGGCGGGTTCGCGCACGACGAGTTGCCAGACGACACGGCCCTGCGGCGCCGGCATGAGCAGGTCACTCGACACCCGCCGGCCGGTCGGTGGCGCCGACCTCGATGACCTCGCACGGCGGCATCTGCGACATCTCCGGCCACTCGGGATAACGCTGCAATCGATCGACGAAGACCTGCACATGCGCCGCCAACTCGGCCTCGCCGACGCGGTGCGCGCCGTGCAGCAACAGCGGCGGCAAGAAGCGCATGCCGGCCAGCGCCGCCGTCTGTTCGTACGGCGGCAGAAAGGCGTCGAAGAAGTGCCGGTTCGTGCCTTGCGGGCGGTAGCTGTCTTCGGCGCCGCCGGTCGAGGCGACGAGCCACAGGTCCTTGCCCGCCATCGCGCGCCCGCCGGGGCCGTAGGCCCAGCCGAAGGCGAAGACCTCGTCGAGCCACAGCTTCAACAACGGCGTCATGCCGTACCAGTGCAGCGGCTGCAGCCAGACGACGAGCTGCGCCGCGGCCAACGCACGCTGCTCGGCGGCGACGTCGATCAGGTAGTCGGGGTAGAGCGCATACAGGTCGCGCACCTGCACGCGCTCGGCCAACGCCGACGCAGCGGCGCTGCGCATCATCTGCGCGTTGACGCGCGAATGCTCGAGGTGCGGGTGCGCGGCGAGGACGAGGATCTGCGTCAAGGCAACGGGTAAGTGGGCAGGACTCACGGGGAGCGGCCTCGTTACCATAGCCGCAAACAACCGCCGGAGGAGCTCGCATGCCTGTGATCGTGGTGGCCAATCCCAAAGGTGGGGTGGGCAAGAGCACGGTGGCGACCAACCTGGCCGGCGCGCTGGCGAGAGCGGGCCGCGCCGTGATGCTCGGCGACGTGGACCGCCAGCAATCGGCGCGGCAGTGGCTGGCGTTACGCCCGC
Source organism: uncultured Burkholderiales bacterium (assembly GCA_902826345.1). Taxonomy (GTDB): domain Bacteria; phylum Pseudomonadota; class Gammaproteobacteria; order Burkholderiales; family Burkholderiaceae_C; genus CADEEN01. The sequence goes on from CADEEN010000004.1 coordinate 23,097, forward strand.
CGATGCTGCCGCCGATCCGGACTTGGGACGTCGCACCGGGCGGTGTCGTGCGCCCGCCCAAGGGCGTGACGCATGTCGTGCTCGACACGCCCGCCGGCCTGCACGAAAAGAAGTTGGGCAGCGTGCTGGCCATCGCCGACCGCGTGCTCGTGCCGTTGCAACCGAGCCTGTTCGACATCCAGGCCACGCATGCTTTCGTGCAGGAGTTGAGGGAGCACAAGCCGAAGATGAAGATCGCCGTCGTCGGCAACCGCGTCAAGGAGACCACGGTGTCCGCCGAACATCTGCGCCAGTTCTTGGGCACGCTCGACGTGCCGGTGCTGGCGATGCTGCGCGACACGCAGCTCTACGTGCAGCTCGCGGCGCGCGGCGCGACGCTGTGGGACGTGGCGCCGAGCCGCGCCGAGCGCGACCTGGCGCAGTGGCAGCCGGTGCTTGCGTGGGCGGCATGAAGCGGTTCGCGCATCTGGCCGATCTGGCGGCGTTCATCGGCCAGGAGTTCGCGCGCAGCGGCGTGCTGCTGGTCGATCAGGCGCGCATCGACGCCTTCGCCGAGGCCACCGAAGACCGGCAGTGGATTCACGTCGATGCCGCGCGCGCCGCAAGCGGGCCGTTTGGTGCGACCATCGCGCATGGTTTTCTCACGCTCAGCCTGTTGCCGCCCCTGATGACCAGCGCCTTCGCCATCGACGACGTGCGCATGGGTCTGAACTACGGCACGAACCGCGTGCGCTTCCCGGCGCCGGTGCCGGTGGGCAGCCGCGTGCAGGCGCGCTTCAAGCTGCTGGCGTTCGACGCCATCGACGGCGGCGCGCAGTTGACGATCGAGGCGACGATCGAGCGCCTGGGTCACGCCAAACCGGTCTGCGTGGCCGAGCAGGTGGTTCGTCAATACGTCTGAGGTCGGAAGGCATGAAGGTCCTGCTCGTCGATGACCACCCGCTGATCCTGGCGGCATTGCAGAGCGTGATCCGCGGCCTCGGCGACGACGTTACCGTGGTCGGCGTTTCCACCGAGAAGGAAGCGCGCGCGGCGTTGAAGCGCGACCCCGACTACGACCTCGTGCTGCTCGATCTGCAGATCGGCGACAGCGACGGCTTCGTGCTGCTGGCCGAGTTCCGCAAGACCTACCCGGCGCTGCCGATCGTCGTCGTCTCGGCGTCTGACCGTGCCAGCGACGTCATCCGCGCCATCGACGCCGGCGCGATGGGCTTCGTGCCCAAGCGCGCCACCAACGACACGCTGTTCGAGGCGCTGAACCTGGTCATGAATGGCGGCATCTACGTGCCGCCGCTGGAGCTGGGCCTGCAACGCGCACCCGACCCGGTGCCCGACGGCGACACCGTGCCCGACATCATGCGGCCGCGCCTGGCCGACGTGGACCTCGACGACATCAGCCGCAGCGCGCATCAGGCGCCGCACCAGGAAGCCGCACCGAGCTTCGAATCGCTCGGCCTGTCCAAGCGCCAGGCCGACGTGCTGGCCTACCTGTTGAAGGGCCTGCCGAACAAGCTGATCGCGCGCGAGATGGGCATCTCGATCGAGACCGTGAAAGACCACGTGGCCGCGGTGCTGCGCGCGCTCAACGTATCGTCGCGCACGCAGGCGGTGCTGGCCGTCAGCCAGATGACGCAGCGAGGGGCGGTCGGCCAAGGCTGGAAGTCGTCAACGTGAGATGAGCGCAGACAAGCGCGGCGTCATCCACAGCCACAGCGACGCCGAGCGCGCCGACCATGTGCGCGCGCTGTTCGAGCAGACACCGGCCGTGCTCGCCGGCAACGCCATCGGCATCGGCCTGATGCTGCTCGCCTTCTGGCCGATCGCGCCGCTGGCGCGCATCGGCGGCTGGCTGGTACTGGCGCTGCTGCTGTGGGGCGTGCGCCTGGCGCATTACCTGCGCTACCGGGCGAACCGCGATGCCGATGCCGAAACGGTGATGCGCTGGCGCTCGAGCTGGCGTGTGCTGGTGTTGATGCAGGGCGCGATGTGGCCGCTGGCGGTGTGGCTGTTCTGGGGCATGGGCTTCACCTTCCACACCGTGGCGCTGGTGCTGATCGCGATGAGCTACGCCCTCGGCTCGGTGCAGCTGCTGTCGGCGCAGCCGGTGCTGTTCATCAGCTTCACGTCGGTCGTGCTGCTACCGATCATCGTCCGCGTGGCCACCGACACCGCCGAGGCCTGGCACTGGCAACTCGCGCTCGTGCTCGGCCTGTTGTTCCTGATCACGCTGGTGCTCGGCCGCACGTATCGCGATGCGTTGTCGCAGGCCATCGTGCTCAAGCAGCAGACCGAACATCTGGCCGAGCAGTTGAAGCGCGAGAAGGCGGTGGCCGACGAAGCGCGCCGCGCCGCCGAGGCGGCGACGCGCGCCAAGACGCAGTTCTTCGCCGCGGCCAGCCATGACCTGCGCCAGCCGCTGCACGCGATGGGGCTGTTCGCCGAGGCGCTGCGCCAGCGCAGCGCGCAAGGCAAGGGCGACCCGGAGGTGAGCTCGCTGGTCAACAGCATCAACCAGAGCGTCGATGCGCTCGAAGGCCTGTTCGGCGAGCTGCTCGACATGACGCGCATCGACAGCGGCGGCGTCGATGTGCAACCGGCGCCCGTGCGCATCAAGGACCTGTTCTCGCGCCTGCGGCTCACGTTCGAACCGGTGGCTTTCGAGAAAGGCCTGGCGCTGTCGTTTCATGGCGCGCAGCGCGTGGCGCACAGCGACGGCCTCTTGGTCGAGCGCATCCTGCGCAACCTCGTCAGCAACGCCATCCGCTACACCGAAGACGGCGGCGTGCTCGTCGCCTGCCGGCCCAAACCCAATGACAGCGGCAAGCTGCTGCTGCAGGTCTGGGACAGCGGCGTCGGCATTGCCGAGAGCAACCTGCCGCACATCTTCGACGAGTTCTATCAAGTGCACGGCAGCGCGCCGCTGGCCGCGCACCAGAAAAAAGGGTTGGGCCTCGGCCTGGCCATCGTCAAGAAACTCGCCGGTTTGCTCGAAGCGCCACTGACGGTGCGCTCCGTCGCCGGCCGCGGCACGGTGTTCTCGTTCGAAGTGCCGTTGGGCCGCGAGCCGCGCACGATCTCGCCGCCGCCGCCATCGAGTGCCGCGCACCTCGGCCTGACGCTCGACGGCCGCCGCATCGTCGTCGTCGAAGACGAGCCCGCGGTGCGCGAAGGCCTGCTCGTGCTGCTGCAATCGTGGGGCGCGCAAGTCGAGGCGCTGCCCGATCTGCCGGCCGTGCAAACTTGGCGCGCCGACCCCGAGCGCCAACCGCCCGATCTGCTGATCGTCGACTACCGCCTGCCCGACGGCGCCACCGGCATCCAGGCGCTGGCGGCGATCCGCGCGCGCTGGCCAGGGCTCACGCTGCCGGCCATCGTCGTCACGGGCAGCAGTTTGGGCGGCCATGAAGACGAGTCGGCAAAACACGACTTCCACCTGCTGATCAAGCCGGTGCTGCCGAACAAGCTGCGGGCGATGATCGGCTTCAAGCTGGGGCAGCGCTGAAAAGCTCGCGTTGCGAGCGCAGGGGCGTATCCGAACTCAGGCCGGCAGGCCTTGCTCGCGCCGCAGCGCCGACGCCAGCGCGTCGAGCAGTGCGTCAGCGCCGGCCGGCTTGTGCAGCACGATCACCCCGCTGCGAGCGCCGGCGCTGGCGTCGGTGTCGGCGGTGAGCAGCACGACAGGAATCGTTTCACCGAGCTGCGCGCGCAGACGATCGATCAGATCGAGGCCGGTCGCTGCGGCGGCGCTTGCATCGCCACGCGGGCCGCCGAAGCGCAGGTCCGTGAGCAGCACGTCGGGTGGGCGCAGGTGGCGCGCGGATTCGGTGAGCGCCGATTCGGCGTCGGTGGCGGTGGCGACGAGACAGCCCGCCTGGGCCAACAGCAAGGCGCTGGCCTGCAGGCTGTCGGGTTCGTCGTCCACTGCCAGCACGAACAAGCCTTCGAGCCGCGGCGCGGCATGCCGCACGTTGTCGGCGGTGTCCACCACCGCGGTGATCGCCGGCGCGGGCAACCAGACGTCGAAGCGCGAGCCGCGCCCCGGCCGTGACGCCACCTGCACCTGCAGTCCGAGCAACTCGGCGCTGCGGCGCACGATCGACAGGCCCAGACCCAGGCCTTCGTCGCCCGCGGTCTTCGGGTTCAGGCGCACGAACTCCTCGAAGATCGCGCCGGTGTCCTCGCGCGCGATGCCGATGCCGCTGTCGTACACGCGCAAGATGACGCGCCCGCCACGCGAGCGGCAGGCCAGCAGCACGCCGCCGCGCTCGGTGTAGCGGATGGCGTTGACGCACAGGTTGCCGACGATGCGTTCGAGCAGCGCGCTGTCGGTGTGCACCGCGAGCCGCGCCGCACGCACGCGAAAACGCAGCCCCTTGGCCGCCGCCAGCGGCGCGTAGGCGTGCTGCGCGCGCTCGAGCGTCTGGTCCACGCGCACGAGCTGCGGCCGCACCGTCACCGCGCCGGCGTCGAGCTTGCTCACGTCGAGCAGCGCGCCGAAGAGGCCTTCCATCGTGCGCACCGCCTGCTGCACCTTCTCGGCCAGACCCTGCGTCGCCGGCTCGGCCAGGCGCGTGCGCAACACGCCGATCAACAGGCCGATGGCGTGCATCGGCTGGCGCAGGTCGTGGCTGGCCGCGGCGAGAAAGCGCGTCTTCGCGGCGTTGGCGCGCTCGGCTTCGTCGCGGCGCTGGCGCAGCTCGAGCGTGCGCGCTTCGACCTTGGCTTCGAGTTCGCGGTAGCTGTCTTGTAGCTGCCTGGCCATCGATTGAAAGTCGTCGGCAAGCAGCTCGATCTCGTCGCCGGTGCGCACTTTGGGGTCTGTGTCCCATTGCCCGACGGCCAGGCGCGCGGTGGCCTCGCGCAGGCGTGAGATCGGTGCGGCCATGCGGCGCGCCGACAGCCAGCCGACGAGCAGCGCCAGGCTGCCGCCGCCGAGCAGCAACCACAGCATGCGTTGCAGCGTCGCCAGTGCCGGCTCGAGCGCGCGGTCGCGCGATTGCTCGACGAACAGCAGCCAGCCGGTGAGGCCGACCGGCAACGACGTGGTCACCGCCGCTTGGCCCGTCAGACCGGGCGCGTCGGTGGCAGAGGGCGCAGAGGCGCCGAGCGAGATGGCTTGCCGCGCCGCGGCCACCGGCGCATGTGCCGTCACGTCGAGTTGCTTGAGCACCAGCGTCGGCTCGGGGTGGGCGATGAGGCGGCCTTGCGTGTCGGCGACGTAAATGCGGCTGCCGTCCTCCGCACGCGGGCTGGCCACCACATCGGCGAG
>CADEEN010000005.1 GCA_902826345.1 uncultured Burkholderiales bacterium
GGATCGCGACGATGTGGCGCGGCTCGATGACCTTCGAGACGCCGATGCTGTTCGCCGTCGGCTTCATCTTCGTCTTCACGATGGGTGGCTTCACCGGCCTGATCCTGGCAATGGCGCCGGTGGACATCCAGCTACAGGACACCTATTACGTCGTCGCGCACTTCCACTACGTGCTCGTCGCCGGTTCGCTGTTCGGCCTGTTCTCCGGCTTCTACTACTGGGTGCCGAAGTGGACCGGCGTGATGTACAACGAGTTCCGCGGCAAGGTGCACTTCTGGGCCTCGTTGATCTTCTTCAACATCACCTTCTTCCCGATGCACTTCCTCGGCCTGGCCGGCATGCCGCGCCGCTATGCCGACTACCCGATGCAGTTCGCCGACTTCAACGCACTGGCCTCGGTCGGCGCCTTCGGCTTCGGGCTGATGCAGGTCTACTTCTTCGTCTTCGTCGTGCTGCCGTGCATGCAGGGCAAAGGCGAGAAGGCGCCGCAGCGGCCTTGGAACGACCCGGACGGCGCCGGCGCCGAAGGCCTGGAGTGGGAAGTGCCGTCGCCTGCGCCGTGGCACACCTTCGAAACGCCGCCGAAGTTGAACAACGCCGCGACGAAGGTCCTGGGGTATTGATGCCTGTCACGGACGAGCAGCGCAAAGCCAATCGACGTCTGGGCTTGATCCTGGCGTCGATTGCGTTGGTCTTCGCGCTCGGCTTCGTCGCCCGGATGGTGTTCCTCCAATGAACAAGCGCCTGCTGCGCGACAACAAGCAGCTCGTGGCCAAGCTCGCGCTGATCGCGGCGCTGATGTTCGGCTTCGGCTATGCGCTGGTGCCGTTGTATCGCGCAATCTGCAATGCGCTGGGCATCAACGTGCTCAGCGTGTCGGAGCGGACCACCTCGGCCCTCGGCAAGAAGAGCGTGGAGCCGAACACGCAGATCGACCGCACGCGCACGATCACGGTGGAGTTCGACGCCAACGCGCGCGGGCCGTGGGAGTTCAAGCCCGCGCAGCGCTCGCTGCAAGTGCATCCGGGCGAGCTGGCGACGGTGATGTACGAGTTCCAGAACATGCAGAACCGGACGATGGCCGCGCAGGCCATTCCGAGCTACGCGCCGATGAACGCCGGCCCGCACTTCAACAAGCTCGAGTGTTTCTGCTTCAACGAGTACACGCTGGCGCCGGGAGAAAAGAAGCAGTGGCCCGTGGCCTTCGTCATCGACCCGAAGCTGCCGAAGGACGTGACGACGATCACGCTGTCCTACACGTTTTTCGAAGTCAAGGGCAAGGTGGCAGTGAGCGGCGCGCGGCCGCCCGAAGGCGCTCGCTCCCCCTTGGGGGGATGGGCCGAAGGCCCAAGGGGGTCGGAATCATGAATGTCGTGCGCGCATTCAAAGCCGTCGCGTGGTCGTTCTTCGGCGTGCGCAAGCGCAGCGAGTACGAGCGCGACGTCGCCGAGTTGAAGCCTCAGCACGTGATCGTTGCCGGCGTCATCAGCGCGGCGCTGTTCGTGCTGGTGTTGGTATTGATCGTGAAGTGGGTGATCAGCAGCGGTATTGCCGCGGGCTGACGGCGAAGAATTCTGGTTCTCGAGGAGCGATAGACAAACATGGGCGCAGCAACGCACACCTCCGGCGCAACGCCGCACTACTTCATCCCGCAGCCGTCGCGCCATCCGGTGCTGGTGGCCACGGCCATGCTGCTCGTCATCTTCGGCGCCGGCCAGTGGGTCAACGGCGCTTCGTGGGGCAAGTTTTTCGTCTTCGGCGGCCTGGCGATGTGGGCCGTGATCATGTTCCAGTGGTTCAGCCAGGCCATCGGCGAGAGCGAAGGCAAGCTCTACAGCGACCGCGTCGATGTCTCGTTCCGCTGGAGCATGAGCTGGTTCATCTTCAGCGAGGTCATGTTCTTCGCTGCATTCTTCGGCGCGCTGTACTGGGCGCGCCAGCACGCGCTGCCGATGCTCGGCAACCTCGATCACCAGGTGCTGTGGCCCGACTTCAAGGCCGTGTGGCCGAGCGCCGGTGGCGGCGTCACCGCCTCGCCGGCCGGCACCGTCGAGCCCTTCCAGACGATGGGCCCGTGGCCGCTGCCGACGATCAACACCGCGCTGCTGCTGACCTCGGGCGTCACGCTGACGATCGCGCACCACGCGCTGCTCGCCAACCAGCGCGCGAAGACGATCCTGTGGATGTGGATCACCGTCATCCTCGGCGCCACCTTCGTCGGCGTGCAGGCCTACGAGTACATGCACGCCTACCGCGACCTGAACCTGAAGCTGTCGTCGGGCATCTTCGGCTCGACCTTCTTCATGCTCACCGGCTTCCACGGCTTCCACGTGCTGGTCGGCATGCTGATGCTGTTGTTCATCACGCTGCGCATCATGAAGGGCCACTTCACGCCGCAGCGCCATTTCGGTTTCGAAGGCGCGGCGTGGTATTGGCACTTCGTCGACGTGGTCTGGCTCGGCCTGTACATCCTCGTCTATTGGTTGTGACGCCGGCGACGCACCACAACGCAAAGAGCGCCTCGCGGCGCTCTTTTGGTTTCAGCGTCCTGTCGGCACGCCCTTGGGCGAGATCCAGCCGAACTTCCACGCCACCAATATGAGCAGGAAGACCGTCACCGACAAGCCGACGCGCACGGCCAGCGCGCGCGCCATGCGTTTGTCGGCGATCTGCGCCTCGCCTTCTTTCGGCCGCTTCAACATGAAGACGCCGGCGCTGGCCAGCGCGCCGAGGATGCCGACGAGTGCGATGACGATGATGGCGGTCATCGGTCATTGTCGCTGCGATGCTCGTCGATGACTGCGCGCATTCGTTTCGTTCTGATCACCTGCGCGGCGTTGGCCGTGGCGCTGCTGACAGCGCGTCTGGGCGTCTGGCAGTTGAGTCGCGCGGCCGAGAAGAACGCGCTGCAAGCGGCCATCGAAGAACGTGCGCGCTTGCCGGTGCTGGGTGCGCTGCCGAACGATGCGCAGCCTGCTGCGGTGCTTGCGCACCGCCGCGTGCAACTGCAAGGCCGCTGGTCGCCCGCGCACACCGTCTACCTCGACAACCGGCAGATGAATGGCCGGCCGGGCTTTTTCGTCGTCACGCCGCTGCTGCTGCCCGACGGCCGCGCCGTGCTCGTGCAGCGCGGCTGGCTGCCGCGCGACAACAACGAGCGCACGCGCATCGACGATGCGCCGCCGCCGGTGGGCGAGGTGCGCATCGAGGGCCGCATTGCCCCGCCGCCGGCTCGCCTGTTCGAGTTCGATGGCGCCGACGCCGGGCGCATCCGGCAAAATATCGATCTCGACGTGTTCGCCCGCGAGTCGGGGCTGCGGCTGGCGCCGTTGTCTGTCGTGCAAACCACGGGGCCGGCCGACGACAAGTTGTCGCGCGACTGGCCGGCGCCGGCCACGGGCGTGGCCAAGCACCACGGCTACGCCTTCCAGTGGTTCGGTTTTTCGGCGCTCGTCGTCATCCTCTATGTCTGGTTCCAACTCATCCAACCCCGCCGACAGCGCCACCGCTGAGCCGATCCAGTTGGCGGTGCACTCGATGCCGCGCCTGGACGTGGCGGCCCAGCGCCGCGTCGGTGCCGGCCGCGGCAAGCTGCTGCTGATCCTGCTGGCCTGCGCCGCGCCGGTGATCGCCTCGTACTTCACCTACTACGTGATCCGCCCCGAGGGCCGCAGCAATTACGCCACGCTGATCGAGCCGGCGCGCGAGATGCCGGCCGCGCTGCCGTTGACCGACCTGCACGGCCGCGCGGTCAGCGCGAGCACGCTGCGCGGCCAATGGCTGATCGTCGTCGCTGGTCCGTCCGAGTGCGACAGCGATTGCGAGAAGCGGCTGTTCGCGCAGCGCCAGTTGCGCGAGATGACGGGCCGTGAGCGCGAGCGCATCGACAAGCTTTGGCTCGTCACCGACAGCGCGCCGGTCAAGCCCGAGTTGCTGACCGCTCTGGCTGCCACGCCGGCCACGCAGGTGCTGCGCGTGCCCGCCGCCGAGCTCGGCGCGTGGCTGGCTGCGGCGCCGGGCGAGTCGCTCGAGTCGCACCTGTACCTGGTCGATCCGATGGGCCGCTGGATGATGCGCGCGCCGGTGCCACTGGAGCCGGCGAGGTTCAAGCGCGACATCGATCGTGTGCTGCGCGCGTCGTCTTCATGGGACAACGCAGGCCGGTGATCTGATGGAAGCGCAGCAACTGGTCGATTTGTCGCCACTGATCCGCATGGCGTTGCTCGGTGTCGTGATCGCACTCGGCCCGCTGCTGTGGATCTGGCTGCGCCACCGCGGCGCATCGCCGACGAAACGACTGCACGCGTTGACGCTGCTGACCTTGTTCCTCACCTTCGACCTCGTGCTGTTCGGCGCCTTCACACGCCTGTCGGATTCCGGACTCGGCTGCCCTGACTGGCCGGGCTGCTACGGCAGCGCCAGCCCGCTCGGTGCGCGCGACGAGATCGCCGCCGCGCAAAGCGCATTGCCGAGCGGCCCGGTCACACGCAGCAAGGCGTGGATCGAGATGGTGCACCGCTATCTCGCCACCGCGGTCGGCGTGCTGATCGTCGTCATGACCGCGATGGCGTGGTCGATGCGGCACAAGGCATCGTCGATCTCGCCATGGTGGGCCACGTTCACGCTGGCGTGGGTGATTGGGCAAGGCGCGTTCGGTGCGCTCACCGTGACGATGAAGCTCTACCCGGCCATCGTCACGCTGCACCTGCTCGGCGGCATCGGCCTGCTGGTGTTGCTGGCGGTGCAGGACCAGGTCTTCGTGCCGCGTCCGTTGCGATTGCCGAAAGCGTTGACCACGGGCGCATGGATCACTGCGGCTTTGGTCGTCGTGCAGATCGTGCTCGGTGGCTGGGTCAGCACGAACTACGCGGTGCTTGCTTGCAGCGAGTTCCCACGCTGCCAGGGCAGTTGGTGGCCGACGATGGATTTCGCACAGGCCTTCACGCTGCAACGTGAACTGGGACAAACCGCGGACGGCGCTTACCTGCCGTTTGCAGCGCTGACGGCGATCCACATGACGCATCGGCTGGCCGCGGTGGTCGTGCTCGGTGCGATGCTGTGGCTGGCGTGGCGACTCGCCGCGACGCATGACGCGCCGCTGCGCCGCTTCGCCATCGCGATCGCCGTGCTGGCGGCATTGCAACTCGCCACCGGCTTGTCCAACGTCGTGCTCGGCTGGCCGATCGTCGCCGCGCTGCTGCACACCGGCGGCGCTGCGGCGCTGGCCGTCGTGCTGGCCACGTTACTGGCGCGCGCTCATGTCCGCGGTCGCGTTCCCGTTCGCACGCGTGAGCCGGGCTGGCCGGTGCCGCAGAATCACGCCGTCTCATGAGCACGCCGGGCCGCCCCAAGTACTCATGTTCCCGCTTGGCGGGACCGGCCGAAGGCCGTAGGGTGCACCAATGAGCACCGTCACCGCACCGCTTGCCGCCGCGTCGCCATCGCGCGTGCGCCAGTTCTACGTGCTGACCAAGCCGCGCGTGGTGCAGCTGATCGTCTTTTGCGCCGTCATCGGCATGTTGCTGGCCACGCCGGGCCTGCCCGATTGGCGCTTGGCGCTGGCCGCTACCGCCGGCATCTGGCTGGTGGCTGCGGCCGCTGCGGCATTCAACTGCCTGATCGAGCAGCAGATCGATTCGCGCATGGCGCGCACGTCCTGGCGGCCGACGGCACGTGGCGAACTCACGCTGACGCAGACGCTGATCTTCTCCGCGCTGCTGTGCGCCGCGGGCGGCGCGCTGCTGTACTTCTGGGTCAATCCGCTGACGATGTGGCTCACGCTGGCCACCTTCGTCGGCTACGCGGTCATCTACACCGTGCTGCTCAAGCCGGCGACGCCGCAGAACATCGTCATCGGCGGCGCCTCGGGCGCGATGCCGCCGCTGCTCGGCTGGGCGGCAATGCGCGGCGAGGTCGGCGCCGAGGCGTGGCTTTTGGTGCTGATCATCTTCGTCTGGACACCGCCGCACTTCTGGGCGCTGGCGCTGTACCGCGCCGAAGACTACGCGCGCGCCGGGCTGCCGATGCTGCCGGTGACGCACGGCAATGACTTCACGCGTCTGCAGATCCTGCTCTACACGCTGGTCTTGTTCGCGGCCTCGCTGCTGCCGTTCATCCAGGGCATGAGCGGCGTCGTCTATCTCGTCGCGGCGGTCTCGCTCGGACTGTGGTTCCTGCTGCTCGCGTTCCGCTTGTGGCGTGCCTACAGCGAAGCGCTGGCGCGGCGTACATTCCGCTTTTCGATCTGGTACCTGATGTGGTTGTTCGCAGCTTTGCTTGTCGATCACTACACGGTTTGAGGATGATGAAACGACGATCTATTCTGTTGACCACGCTGACCGTCGCGAGCGGTCTGGCCGCCTGCAGCGCCGAGAAGCCCAAGCCCGCATTCAAGAACATCGACATCACCGGCGCCGCCTACGCCAAGGCGCTGGCCTTGCCCGACGTGAACGGCAAGACGCGCACGCTGGCCGATTTCAACGGCAAGGTGGCCATCGTCTTCTTCGGCTTCGCGCAATGTCCAGACGTTTGCCCGGCAACCTTGGCCGAGATTGCCGACGTGCGCGCGAAGCTCGGGCCCGACGGCGCGAAGGTGCAGCCGGTGTTCATCACCGTGGACCCGGAACGCGACACGACCGCCGTGCTGAAGGACTACGTGCGCCCGTTCGGCGACGACGTGATCGCCCTGCGCGGCACGCTCGAACAAACGCAAGCCGTCGCGCGCGACTTCAAGGTGTACTTCGGCAAGGTGCCCGGCAAGACCGAAGGCAGCTACACCGTCGATCACACCGCCGGCTCGTACATCTTCGATCCGAAGGGCAACGTGCGCCTGTTCGTGCGCTACGGCGGCGGCGCCGAAGCGCTGGCCGACGATCTGAAGCTGCTCTTGTCCGGCGCTTGAAACGCCGCGGCGCTGGCCTTCAAGCCGCCAGCGCCTCCAGCGAGCCGCGCATCTTCTTCATCGCCGCGACCTCGATCTGGCGGATGCGCTCGGCCGAGACGCCGTACTCGGCGGCGAGCTCGTGCAGCGTCATGCCGCCCGACGAATCGTCGTTCACCTTCAGCCAGCGCTCTTCGACGATGCGGCGGCTGCGCGCATCGAGCACGTCGAGCGCGCGCGTGATGCCGTCCGACGACAGCGCATCGCGGCGCCGCGCTTCGATCACACGCGTCGGCTCGCTCGAATCGTCGGCCAGGTAGGCGATCGGCGCGAACGTCTCTTCGCCGTCGTCGTCGCTTTGCGGCTCCAAGGCCACGTCGCCGCCGGCCATGCGCGTTTCCATCTCGCGCACCTCTTCCGGCTTGACGTTGAGTTCCTGCGCCACACGTTCGGCCTCGGCCGGCGTCAGCGTGTTGCGGTGCATGTCGGCTTGCGCCGCGTCGCCCTTCATCGCCGCTTTCTTCGAGCGCAGGTTGAAGAACAACTTGCGCTGCGCCTTGGTCGTCGCCAGGCGCACGATGCGCCAGTTCTTCAGGATGTACTCATGAATCTCGGCCTTGATCCAGTGCAGCGCATAGCTGACCAGGCGCACGCCCTGTTCGGGGTCGAAGCGCTTGACGGCTTTCATCAGCCCGACGTTGCCTTCCTGGATCAGGTCGCCCTGCGGCAGGCCGTAGCCGAGGTACTGGCGCGACACCGACACCACCAGACGCAGGTGCGACAGCACCAGCCGACCGGCGCCTTCGAGGTCACCACTGTCGCGCAGCCTGCGCGCGGCCTCGGTTTCTTCTTCCTGCGTCAGCAGCGGAATGCGGTTGACCGCCGAGATGTAGGCGTCGAGGTTGCCGATCGACGGCACCATCGCCCACGGATTGCGAACGGCCAGCGTTTGCGAGCCGGCGGCGGTGGCGGACAGGGGCAGTGCAGCAGCGTTCATAGGGTTTTGGAGCACTCCGGAGAGCTCAGGTTCCAAAATATTAGCACTCTCGCGTAGAGAGTGCTGACAGCCGTTGTATCCAGCCGCCAGGCCGAATCGATCGTTGAAAGGTAGTACTTTCCTGGAAAGTGTGCGCACCCAAACTTCGAGTTGATCAGCCGAAGTGGGTATCTAACTGGTCGAGCACGCTGTCCACCGCGGCCAGGAAGGTCGGTACGTTGACCGGCTTGGTCAGGTAATGCGTGGCGCCCGCGGCGATCGCTTGGGAGATGCGCGCTTCGGTGGCGTCGGCTGAAACGACGATCACCGGAATGTCCGCCGTGTCGGCGCCGGCTTGCAGATGCCGCAGCAGTTCGAGGCCGTCGATGTCGGGCAGTTGCATGTCGAGCAGCACCAGGCTCGGCCGGCGGCGCCGAATCGCTGCCAGGCCGTCGAGGCCGAGCATCGACACCTCCAGATCGACCTGCGGCCGCAGCGCCAGGATGCCGCGCATGACCTCGGCATTGGTCTCGTTGTCTTCGACGTAGTGGATGACGCGGCGACGGTAGGCCGCGGGCTCGACGGCGTCGTCGTCGGCAAACGCGGGCGCCGGCGCGACCGCGGCGCGAGGCAATTCGAGGGTGAAGGTCGAGCCCATGCCCGGCGACGAGCGCGCGTGCAGCGTGCCGCCCATCAGCTCGGCCAGACGCACGCTGATCACCAGGCCGATGCCGGTGCCTTCGACCGGGCCGCTCTCCTGGCCGAGCCGGTTGAACGGCTGGAACAGTTGCGCCAGTTGCTGCGGGTTCATGCCGGCGCCGGTGTCGATGACATCGAGCGCGACGCGGCCCTCGTCAGCCATGCGGCTGGCGACGATGACGCCGCCGCCTTCGAGGTTGTACTTGACGGCGTTGGACAGCAGGTTGGTGAGGATCTGCTTGACGCGCGTCGCATCGCCGATCACCGCCTGCGCGCCCAGACCCAGGTGCACTTCGATGCGGATGCGCCGCTTCTCGGCGGCCTGTTGCACCAGCGCCTGCGCGGCCGCGACGAGTTCGGCCAGGTCGAGCGTGCGCGGCTCGAGCTCGACATGCCCGGACTCGATGCGCGACAGGTCCAGTGTGTCGTTGATCATGTGCAGCAGGTGCCAGCCGGCCTGGCGCATCTGCGCCGTCCAGTCGAGCTGGTGCGGCGCCAGCGGCTGCTTGCGGTCGAGTTCGAGTAGCTGCGTGAAGCCGAGCAGCGCATTGAGCGGCGTGCGCAGCTCGTGGCTCATGCGCGACAGGAACTCGCTCTTGGCGCGGTTGGCCGCTTCGGCGCCTTCGCGCGCGCGCTGCGCCTCCTCGAGCGCCAGGTGCTCGGTGATGTCTTCGATCACCCAGACCATGCGCCGCGCTTCGTTGTCCTTGCCGCTGCGCAGCACGCTGACGCTGGCGCGCGTGGCGATCAGGCGCCCGTCGGCGGCCTTGCAGCGCAGTTGCGCGCGCGCCATCGGCACCTCGCCGTCGAGCAGACGCGCGCGGGCCTGCGCCTCGGCCTCGCGGTCGTCCACGTGCAGCAGGCGCGACATCGGCATGCCGGCGAGGCGGTCGCTGGTCGTGCCGAGCAACTCGCGCAGGTAGGGGTTGGCTTCGCGGATGCGGCCTTCGGTGTCGGTGTAGGCCACGCCGATCGGCGCGTGGTCGAGGATGTTGCGCAGCCGCTGTTGGCTTTCGCGCAAGGCCATCGCCGTGCGCTGGCGCTGCGTGGCCTCGGTCTGCAACTCGGTGCTGCGCTGCTGCAGCTCGGCGGTGCGCAGGGCCACGGCGGCCTCGATGCGGCGTGCGCGGCCGGTGATCGTCAGCAGCAGCGCGCCGAGCATCGCCGCGCTGGCCAGGCTCACCAGCGCCAGCGGCCAGGTGCGGCCGATGCCGGTCGGCGCCGCGCTCGCCGCCGCCGTGACGCGCAGCGCCCATTGACGCGACGCGAACGGCAAAGCGGCCGTGTGCAGGCGTGTCGCTGGCGCTTCGATGCGGTCGCAGCCGGCGGGGCCGGCGAGCACGCGCGCCGGCGCCTCGGCGTCGTTGTCGAGCAGGCAGATCGTCAACGTCGAGGGCAAGCGCTGGTGAATCGCCAGCAGCACCGGCTCGGGCCGCAGCGTGGCAAAGACCACACCGCGCGCCGCGCGCGCCCGCTGCTCGGCGGTCTGCGGGTCGCCGACGTACAGCGCCTGGTAGACGACCACGCCGCGGCCGCCCTGGCTCAAATCGAACGCCGCCGTCGCCACCGGCCGGCCGCTTTGAAAGGTCAGGTCGATGGCGGAGCGCGCTCGCGGCACCGAGCGCGAGTTGACACCGAGCGCCGTGGCGTTGGCCGCCATCGGCTCGATGTAGCGGATCAGGACCATCGGATCGTCGGCGGTCGGCACGCGGTTGTCCGGCCAGCGTTCGACGGCACGGTAGCCGGCCAGGCCGGCGGCACGCTGACGCGCCTCGTAGGCGGCGACCTCGGCGCGCTCGACGCGGTCGGACAGGCCCAGCGCGGCGATCTCGGGCGCGGCCTGCGTCCAGCGCAAGGCGGCGCGGCCGAACGTTTCTTGTTCCAGATTCACCGTCGCTTCGGCCAGCCCGCGCACCGCTTCGAGCGCGCGCAGCGGCTCCTGCAACTGCGCCGTGAGCATGTTGGTGGCGTTCTCGGCGTCGCGCTGGAACGCGCGTTGCGAACGCTCGGCCTCGCTGCGCATCGACTCGACGATGCCCAGCGCCATCACCAGCGTCGCCAGCGCCAGCGGCAGCGCCACTGCGCTGCGCCGCGGCGCCCAGGCCTCGCGTGGCCGGGCGATGAAGGCCCAGGCGATCGGCGCGCCGATCAACACGCCGAGCGTGTCGCCGATCCACCAGGCGCCCCAGGTGGCCGGCACCGCGGCAGCGCCGATCGTGCCGCCGGCCAGGAACACCAGCACCGCCATCGTGGCGCTGGTCAGGCAGGCCAGCGGCGCGACGATCAACATGAAGCGTGCCAGATCGCCCGGCTCCGACAGCAGCAGCGGCATCGAGACGAAGCGGCGCACCAGCCACGCGCCGAGCACCGCCTGCAGCGCCGCGCCGGCGCTCGTGCCGAGCCATGTGCCCACGACCGTGGCGGTCAGCGCCGTCTCGGCCGACACATGCCAGAGGTTGGCCGCCAGCGCGGCCGCGGCCACTGCGGCCACGGCCCAGCGGCCCCAGACAAACACCGCCGCGAGGCCGATGCCGGCGGCAGGGAACAGCGGCGACGCGTTGCCGGGCTGAATCGCCAGCAGCAGGCCGAGGTGGGCCGTGATCACGTACGCGGTGAAGGTGATCGCGAACACCGCCCAGGGCGGTGCGGCGCTGTTCACGGCGGTGCGCCGTGGCGCGGCGGGGGCTTCCTGCGTCAAGGTGAAGAAGCTCGCGAGATGAAGCGCTCAGACGTTGAACAGGAAGTTCAACACGTCGCCGTCGTGCACCACGTACTCTTTGCCCTCGGCGCGCATCTTGCCGGCGTCTTTCGCGCCTTGTTCGCCTTTGAACTGCACGTAGTCGGCGAAGGCGATCGTCTGCGCGCGGATGAAGCCGCGCTCGAAGTCGGTGTGGATCACGCCGGCGGCCTGCGGCGCGGTGTCGCCGACGTGGATGGTCCAGGCGCGCACTTCCTTGACGCCGGCAGTGAAGTAGGTCTGCAGGCCCAGCAGCTTGAAGGCCGCGCGGATCAGCCGCGCCAGGCCCGGTTCGGTCTGGCCCATCTCGGCCAGGAACATCGCCTTGTCGTCGTCGCTCATGTCGGCCAGCTCGGCTTCGGTCTTGGCGCAAATGGCGACC
Source organism: uncultured Burkholderiales bacterium (assembly GCA_902826345.1). GTDB lineage: Bacteria > Pseudomonadota > Gammaproteobacteria > Burkholderiales > Burkholderiaceae_C > CADEEN01. Next base: position 11,675 of record CADEEN010000005.1, read on the forward strand.
ACCGGCGCGTTCTGTTTGGCGGCGAACTCGTTCAAGCGGTCGAGATACGGGTTGTTCTCGAATCCATCTTCCGCCACGTTGCCGACGAACATCGCCGGTTTGGCGGTGATCAGGCACAGCGGTTTCAAGACCACGCGCTCTTCCTTGCTGAAGTCGATGCCGCGCACCGGCAGGCCCTGGTTCAGCGCGTTGTCGCATTTCTTCAAGACATCGACCAGGCGTTGTGCTTCCTTGTCGCCGCCGGCCTTGGCGACCTTGGTGTAGCGCGCCAGGCTCTTCTCGACGGTGGCCAGATCGGCCAGGCAGAGCTCGGTCTGGATGACTTCGATGTCGGCGATCGGATCGACCTTGCCTGAGACGTGGATCACGTTCTCGTCGTCGAAGCAGCGCACGACGTTGACGATGGCGTCGGTCTCGCGGATGTGCGAGAGGAACTGGTTGCCCAGGCCCTCGCCCTTGCTCGCCCCGGCGACGAGGCCGGCGATGTCGACGAACTCGACGATCGCCGGCACCACGCGCTCGGGTTTGACGATCGCCGCGAGCTGCGCCAGCCGCGGGTCCGGCAACTCGACGACGCCGACGTTGGGCTCGATGGTGCAGAACGGATAGTTCTCGGCCGCGATGCCGGCTTTCGTCAGCGCGTTGAAAAGGGTGGACTTGCCGACATTGGGCAAGCCGACGATGCCGCATTGCAGGCTCATGGCTCGATCTCGAAAACGAAGGGCGTGATTGTAGAAGCGCGCCCTCAGCGTGCCGCAGCTTCGAGTTGCTGTTCGAGCTTGTGCAAACGCTCGCGGATCGCGCTGCCGGCGTGAATCTGCGGGTTCGAAAAGCCATCCGTTTTGCCGGCGCTCTTCTCGCGCTGCTCGATGACGACACGCGCGCCGGCATGCGCCGACTCGAACGAGCGCGTCACGCGCAAGGCCTCGTCGAAGACCGCGCGGCCGAAGTAGGTCAGCTCCGAGCCGCGGCCGCAGCCGTACGATGTGTGCTCGGCGTCCGCCGCCGTCATCACCAGTGTGTCGTCGTCGGCCAGCGGCGCGATCCAGCTGCCCGCGTAGCAGGCCGACACCGAGATCACGCGGTGGCGGATGCCCGCGCCGTCGAGCGCGGCCTTCAGCGCCTGCGGCGTCAGGGTCTCGATCGACAGTGGCCAGAACTCCGCCGACAGTTGCCCCGAGCGCGCGCCGTGCGACGTGAGATGGATGAACAAAATGTCTTCATCGCGGTCCATGCGCGAGGCGATGCCGCGCAGCGCGCGCTCGAGGTTGGCCGGCGTCGCCCACGGCAGCGTGTCGGCGGTGCTCTTGTGGTTGACCAGTTGCAGCGCACGGCCGCGTGCGTCGAAGCGCTCTTCGATCACGCCGCTCACCATACGGCTCTCGCGCAGGAACACGTCTTCGCTGGCGTAGGGCGCGAAGGTCAGCGCGTAGACGTCGATCACGCCGCTGCGCTGTGCGGGCAGCGACTCCAGCGCCTGCGGCAGCGTGGCCATCTGCGCTTCGAGCAGCGCGGGTGTCAGCTCGAGCGGCCGGTCGGCGGACGCTTCGGCGTCGTCACCCGCGGCGGGGTACCACAGGCGCAGCGGCTGCACCCACACCGAGCCGATCGCGACGATCGACAACAGCGCCACGCACGCGCCGCGCACCGGCACCGTGGCGTGACCGGCGCGCCAAAACAGCAAACCCTGAGCAACGATGAACCACAGCACCGCCGCGCCCCAGACGAACCAGGCGCCCCAGCCGAACGCATCGGCGCTGCGCAGCACGCCGAGGCGCATCAGCAGCAGATAACCCAGGCCGACGGCGAGGCTGAGCGCCAAGGTTTGCGTGGCGTTGACGGTGAAAAGGGCCGACGCAGTCGGCGCGCGATGGCTCGGCAGCGGCGCATCGGCGCGCGGCGCGAGCACCCAGCACACCCAGGCCGCCACGGCGGTGGGAAACCACCCCGCCGACAGTGCGGGCCAGTAGAAGTTGGCGGGGCCGTCGATGTACAGGCGGTGCAGCAGCACCTGCCACAGCGTGCCGGCGAGGACGACCACCAATACCAGCGGCGGCGACGACGTGGTCATGCCGGCAAACCAACGCGGGCGCAGCAGCAGCGCGCTGCGCCCACCTTCGCGCCACCATGGACCGATCTCGGACATGCGCCGATTGTCCCCGGGGCTCGCGCGTCACTCCTACACTCGAACGCACTGTCGTGAGGAGTTCGTCATGAACCACAGCGCGCTGCTGGTGCTGAAGCCGCAACCCAAGGATCTCGGCGGCGGCTTCCTCGTGCGCCGCTTGCTGCCGGCGGCGGCGCAGCGCGCCGTCGGGCCGTTCGTCTTCTTCGATCACTTCGGCCCGATCGACGCCGGCGCCGACGACAACCACGACGTGCGGCCGCACCCGCACATCGGTCTGGCCACGGTGACCTACTTGTTCGAAGGTGCGATGCAGCACCGCGACTCGACCGGCGTCGTGCAGCGCATCGAGCCCGGCGCGATCAACTGGATGACGTCCGGTCGCGGCGTCGTGCACTCCGAGCGCACGCCGGACGATCTGCGCGGCCAGCCGCGGCGCAGCCACGGCCTGCAGTTGTGGGTGGCGCTGCCCGAGGCCGATGAAGAAGTCGCGCCCGCTTTCAGCCACACACCCGAGACGGCGATCCCGCGCTGGGCGATGGGCGGCGCGTCGGCGCGTGTGTTGATCGGCAGCGCCTGGGGCGCGACGTCGCCGGTGCCCACCCGCTCGCCGACGCTGTACATCGACCTGCAACTCGCGCGCGGCGCGCAGCTCGCGTTGCCGGCGCAGTGGGCCGAGGAGCGCGCGCTCTACGCGGTCGATGGTGCCTGCGCGATCGACGGCCAGGCGATCGCGCCGCAGACGATGGTGGTGTTGCCCACGGGTGCCGAGGTGCAGTTGTCAGCCGGCGAGAACATGCGCTGTGTGCTGATCGGCGGCGCGCCGCTCGGTCACCGCTTCATGTGGTGGAACTTCGTCTCGTCGCGCAAGGAGCGCATCGCGCAGGCGGCCGACGCGTGGGCTGCGCAGCCGAACGAAACGTTCCCCCAAGTCGAAGGTGAGAGCGAGTTCATCCCGCTGCCCGAGCGGAAACTGTTCTGAGTCGGGGCGCAAGAATCAACGCGTTGCCTGCCACCGCGAGCACCACACCGAGCCACGTCAACGCCACCGGCCGAAAGCCTTCGAACAACGCCGAAACGACGAGCGCCAACACGGGCGTCATCACGCCGACAGTCGAAGCCGCACCCGGCCCGACGCGCTGCTGCAAGGCGAGGAAACAGGCGAACGCGATCACCGAGCCGGCCACGGCCAGATAGGCCAACGACAACCACCACGCGGCTGCTGATGGCAGCGTCAGCGGCTGGCCGTCGGCAACGACGACGATGAACGACAACGCGGCACCATAGACCATGCCCCAACCGAGCGCGGGCCAGAACGGCAACTGGTGCGTGGCGTTGCGGGTCGCCGCCAGATTGCCCACGGAAGACAGCAGCACCGCACCGACGGTGAAGGCCGCGCCGAGCGTCATGCGGTCGCCGTGCGCGACGCGCGCGAACTCGGGCCAGAAGATCAGCGTCACGCCGAACACGCACAGCGCGCCGCCGATGAGAAAACGCGCGTTGATCGGCGTGCGCCACAGCAGCCACGCGCCGACGCCGTTGACCAGCGGCGATGCCGAGTAGCCGACGGCGACCAGCCCCGACGGCACGTGCTTTTCGGCGTGATAGACGCACAAGTACGACAGCGAGTACATGAACACGCCTTGCAGCGCCAGCAGCGCGTGCTCGCGCGGCGTGCAGCGCAGACGGTCGCCGCGCCATGCCGCGAAAACCAGCACGAGCGCGCCGGCCAAGCCGAAGCGCAGCGCGACGCCGAACTCGGGCGTGGTGTGCGCGAGCTGGTAGAGGATGGCGTGCCAGGTCGTGCTCCAGATGACGACGGCAACGACGAAGAGCTGCCAGGTCGGCAGCCTGTGAGTGCCACCGGCCACGTCAGTCGAATCCGAGCGCGGCCTGCACGGCGGCGCCGACGCGCAGGCGGTGGCCGATGCCCGAGACGATGACCGCGTTCTGCCCGAACGCCAGCGCGCCGCCGACGCGTGCGTTGGCGCGGTAGGCGCTCATCGCGTCGGTGACCGCGTGGCCCGGCACGGCAGTCACGGGGTCGACGTCGGGCACGCTGCAGCGGCTGCACGGCTTGACCAGCTTCAACAACACGGGTCCATCGGCGGACTCGATGCTCAGCGTCTCGATGAAGTCTTCGCCGTGCGCGTCGTCCAGGCCATCGATGACGATGTTCGGCCGGAAGCGCTGCATCGTCACGGTATCCTGGCCCGCAGCAGTCAGACGGCGATTCAACTCGGTCAGCGACGCGGTCGACAGCACGAGCAGCGGAAATCCATCGGAGAACGCGGTGCGCGCTGAAATCGCGCCCGTCCACTCGCTACTCGCCAGCCGCTGCACGTCGGGGTTGAAGCGCGCCAGCCGCAACGAGGGCTGGCCGAGGCAATCGCTGAACCATTGCGCGGCCAGGTCCCCCATGTCGAAGGCATCGACGGTGTCGTTCCAAACGCGCACGCGGCAGTCGCCTTCGACGGCGTCGAGCTGCAGATGCAGCGCCAACATGCCGGGCGCGCGCAACACCAGATCGCTGCTGCGCAAGGTCGGCCGGATCAGCGCCATGCGCGGCAGCTCGCGCTGCGTCACCAGGTCGCCGTGCGCATCGACCACCATCCACTCGCGGTCGTATTCGAAGCCGGTGTCGATCAACGGCGCTTCGTCAACCGCGATGGCGGCGCAGGACTTGATCGGGTGGATGAAGAGTTGGCTGATGCGCAGTGGGCTGTGTTCGCTCATGCGCGATTATTCACTTGCCGAACAGGCCGCGCAGTTTGTCCTTCAGCTTGTCTTCCGGTTGTTGCGTCGGCGCCGAGGTGGCTTGCTCGGCGGGTTTGCCGAACAGCTTCTCGCTGATCTTGTCCTTCAACTTGTTTTCGACCGCCGCCGCGGCAACGCCCGACCACTGCACTTTCCAGTCGATGGCGTCGAACGGCCCGCTCAACTGCACCGGCACCGTGACGCCACGCAACGCCGCGAGCTCGGCGCCGTCCTGCCCGGTGGCGGTGGAGGCCACGGTGGCGCGCGCGGTGTAGTCGATGCGGCCCTGGCCGATGTCGAAGCGGCCGTTGCCGCCGATGCGCAGGAACGGGCTCTTCAAATCGAGGTCGTCGCTGCGCGCCACGCCGGCCTCGATGCGCGCGCTCGCGGCGAGCTCGGAGAAATCGGTCTTCTCCGCCGAGCTGGCCTTGCTGATCGCGTCTTGCTTCATCGACAGCGCGGCCTTGGCCTGGCGCAGCGTGCGAGCCAGGTTCACGCCCTTGACCGCGCCGTCACGCAATTGCAGTGCCGCCGCGCCGGCCATGTTGTTGCGCAAAGCGCCGAGCGTCGCGCCGCTGCTCGAGAGGTCGGCGCTGATCCGTCCGGTGCCTTCGAGCAGGTCCTTGCCCGCCACGTCTTTGAGCAGCGCGTTGGCGTCGACGCCGTTGGCGACGAGCTTGACGTTGATGCGCTTGCTCTTCGCGTCGGCGATGCCGCTGGCATCGATGTTGCCGCCCCAGGCGTTGCCCGCCAGACGCGTCACGCGCAGCGTGCCGTTGTCGAGCGTGGCGTCGAACTTCGCATCGGCCACGTCGTACTGGCGAAAAGTGAGCTGGCCGGCGCTGACGTTGATGCGGCCGTTGACGGCCGTCAGGCCATCGAGCGACACCGGCGTGTCCGCAGGCGCGGCCGGCGCAGCCGCAGACGCTGCCGCACTCGCGCTCGGCGCGAGCACCTGGTTCAGATCGAGCCGGTCGAAGCGCGCGTTGGCTTGCACGGCCGGCAACGCGGCCTTGAACGAGGCGCTGCCGTTGGATTCGAACTTGTTGTTGTTGAGCGCGCCTTGCAACGCCCACTGCGCGCCGCGCTCGTCGGTGCCGGCGTTGCCACCGAGGGCGAGCACCAGCGGTTGCAGGCCCGGCTCGGTGATGTTGGCGCGCAGCTCCAGCCGCTCCATCGTCGCTGCGCCGCGGCCCGGGCGCAGCAGCAGGTTCGACTTCAACTGCCCGTCGATCTTGCGCGGCCCGCTGCTGCCGTTCAACTTGAGCGCAAACGCCGGCAGGCGCAGCGCCTCGAAGGTGCCGCTCGGTGCGCCGGACTCGAAGCTTCCGGCCAGTGTGGTCTTGCCGTCCATGTTGACTCGGCCCGAGAAGCCGCTGCCCTTCAACTGGTCCCCGGCGACCGACAGTTGCGGCCACTCGAGCGAGGCGCCGAAGCCGCCCGCGACCTGCTTGCCGGAGACGGCGAGCTTCAACGCCTCGAGTTCGAGCTTCTGCGCGCTCGGGCTGTAGACCAGGCGCTGCGCGACCAGCGACGACGGGCCCAGCGTCAGCGCGGCGGTCTTGGCATCGGAGAGGTTGACGTCGATCGGCCCGGCCGTCAGCGTGCGGCCGTCCCACGCCAGGTTGCCGGCCAGCGTGGCGTGCAGCGACTTCACGGCTTCGCTGTCGCCGCCCACCTTGACCGTTGCGTCGCGCAGCGTGGCGCTGCCCGTGGCGGCGTCGAAGGTCAGCGCGGCCTTGCCGTCGAACGTCAGGCGCAGCACCTGCGGCCGCTCGAGCGTCACCGTGGTGTTGAACTGCAGCGGCGTTTCCTGGCCGCTCGCCAGGCGCCCGCTGGTGAAGCTGTCCATCGTCACCGTGCCGGTGACCTGCGTTTGCTCGTCGCGCAGCGCCAGGCGTGAGTCCTCGATGTGGACCGAGCCGACTTCGAACCGCATCGCCGGCCCGCTGCTCTTGGCCGCGGGCTCGGCGCCGGCGCTCTTCGTGCCGAGCAGGTCGTCGAGGTTGCGCAGGCCTTGTGCGTCGCGCGTGACCAGCGCGCGCACGCCGCGCGCCGTGACGCTGTCGACGACGAGCTGGTTGCGCAGCAGCGGCAGCCATTGCAGCGACAGCGCGGCCTGGTCGATCGACGCGAACTCGTCGGCGCGCCCGCGCTCGGACAAGCTCAGCTTCGACACCTTGACCGCCAGCCGCGGGAACACCGACAGATCGACCGGCCCGTCGATGGCGAGCGTGCGCTGGCGTTCGGTCTTCATCCAGTCGATCGCAATCGATTTGTAGTGCGTGGCGTCGAAGGTGGCGATGAAGTAGCCTGCCACCAGCACCGCGAGCATCAGCAGCGCGGCGAGCGCAAGCAAAGCCCGTTTGGTCCAGAGGTTCATAGCTGCATTGGAACGTGAAAGGCCGTACAGGTTGCAACACGGGGCTCTCTAAAATGCAAATCAATGCAAACCAAAGACGAGGTTTATGACGTTTGTGTGCTCGGCGACGGCATCGTCGGCCGTGCGCTGGCGCTGGCCTTGTCGCGGCAGGGCCTCTCGGTGGCGCTTCAAGCGCCGCGGCGCGACACGCCACGCCAGGACGTGCGGGCCTACGCCCTCAACGCGGCGTCGGTGGCGTTGCTCGATGCACTCAAGGTCTGGAGCGAGCTGCCGGCCGACGCACGCACGGCCGTTTTCGACATGCGCGTCGAAGGCGATGCCGCCGCATCGGTGCTGCGCTTCTCGGCGTGGCAGCAGCAGGTGCGCGAGCTGGCGTGGATCGTCGATGCAGCCGCGCTCGAAGCGGAGTTGGCCTCCGCCGTGCGCTATGCGCCGCATGTCACGGCCGCGACCGCCGATGTGCCGGCGCGCTTGCTGGTGCTGGCCGAGGGCCGCGCATCGGCGACGAGAGAGCAGCTCGGCGTGGCCTTCGACATGCACGACTACGGCCAGACCGCGATTGCGGCGCGCCTGGCCAGCGATGCACCGCACGGCGGCTTGGCGCGGCAGTGGTTTCATGCGCCCGATGTGCTGGCGCTGCTGCCGACCGAGCGCCCGCAAGCCGGCCGCGGACTCGCCTTGGTGTGGTCGCTGCCCACCGAGCGCGCGCAAGCCTTGCTCGCGATGCCGGCTGCCGACTTCGAGGCCGAGCTGATGCGCGTCACGCAAGGCGCGGCCGGCGCGCTGACGCTGGCCAGCGAACGCGCGTCGTGGCCGCTCGCGCTGGCGCGCGCCGAGCGCGTGCACGGCCGCGGCTGGGTGCTCGTCGGCGACGCCGCGCATGTGGTGCATCCGCTGGCCGGGCAGGGCTTGAACCTCGGCCTCGGCGACGTGGCAGCGCTGGTGCAGGTGCTCGCGCAGCGCGAGCCCTGGCGCGACCTGGCCGACCCGCGATTGCTCGAACGCTATGCGCGCGAACGCGCCTTGCCGGTGCAGGCCATGGCCGCGCTGACCGACGGCCTGCTGCGACTTTTCGCACACCCGGCGCCCTGGGCGCGGGAACTTCGCAACCGCGGGCTGGGTCTGGTCGAGGCGGCTTCGCCGTTGAAGCGTTGGCTGGCGTCACGTGCGCTGGGACAATAGACCTTTCGATCCGCCGCGCCACCGAGGAACCGCCATGTCCAACTTTCGCTTGCTGCTGTTGCCGCTGCTCGTCAGCATGGCACTGCCGGCGCTTGCCGACGAAGCCGTGATCCGCAAGAACCTGGCGCAGCGCCTGCCGGACTTTCCGAAGATCGACGAAGTCAGCAAGACCGCATCGCCCGGCCTGTGGGAGCTGCGCGTCGGCAACGAGGTGCTCTACACCGATGCCGACGGCAGCCACATCTTCCAGGGCGAGCTGATCGACACCAAGACCAAGAGCAACCTGACGCAACAGCGCCTGGCCAAGCTGACGGCGATCAAGTTTGACGAGCTGCCGCTGAAGGACGCGCTGGTCATCAAGCAAGGCAATGGCTCGCGCAAGCTGGCTGTCTTTGCCGACCCGAACTGCGGCTACTGCAAGCGCCTGGAGCGCGACCTGCTGGCGCTGAAGGACGTGACGATCTACAACTTCGTCTACCCGGTGCTGGGGCCGGACTCGAACGAGAAGTCGCGCGCGATCTGGTGCTCGAAGGACGCGATGAAAACCTGGCGCGACTGGATGCTCGACGGCGTGGCACCGCCGCGCGCCATGGGCAAGTGCGACGACGCGGCGATCACGCGCAACATCGAGTACGGCAAGAAGCACCGCATCAACGGCACGCCGGCGATCGTCTTCGAGAATGGTGACCGTGTGCCCGGCGCGCTGCCGGCGGCCGAATTGGCCAAGCGCATCGACGAGGCGAAGAAGCCGAAGTCCTGACCCACCCCCGAAGCGGCTTCGCCGCTTCCCCCTCAAGGGGGCAACGCCAGCGGCCAGGCATAGCCCGATCCGCGGCGTTCGCTTGGTTGAGCCTCACTGTCGAAGCGCTGCTTGCGACTTCGCCATGAGAAAGGGGCGCCGAGGCGCCCCTTTCTTCTTCTATCCCTGATGCAGTGCTCAGACCAGCGAAGATTCCTGCTCCGACCCGCTGCGCGCGTGCAGCTCGTCCCACAGCGACGCCGCCCTGGCGGCCCACTCGCGGTAATGCGCATCGGCCGGTGCGAAGTAAGGCACGCCGCGATCGATGAACTGATGCACACGCGAGGCCAGCTTCGGGCAGCACTCGAGCCGGACGAGTTCGAGCTCGATGCTGTGCAGCAGCGCATGGCGCGCGAACGGCTCGCACGGCGCCATCAGGCGCGTGTAGATGGGATGGTGGATCCAGTCGTTCATCGGTTGGTTTCGGGTTGCGTATGACAGCAACGCGATCTTCACGCGTGGCGATGACAACGTGTGGCCCGGCCGCTGCCCCACGCGGATTTGGCACGCGACTTGTTTAACGAGGTAAACGCGAGTTACGGTTGCAGCCAGCGCGGTGTGGCGTCGATGCCGAAACGCGCGCGGCGATGCCCCTGCTCGTGCAACTCGAGCCAATCGATCGACAGCACGCGCGCCTCCAGCAGCGCGAAGAACGCACGCTCTGCGCGCGCGCTGATGGCGCTGTCGAGCGGATCGCCCGGCGCCGTTGCCGACAAGTAGTCGTTGGCTGCGGGGCTCAACTTCAAGCGCGCCCAGCGCGACGACAGCTCCAGACCGTCGGTGACCGCCTGCAGATGAACGCGCAGCCGCAGCTGCCAGCCCAGCGCCGGCGACCACAGCACCAGCGTGCCCTGCGGATGCGTGGCGATCTGCGCCACCTTGGCGGCGCGCGCATCGGTGTACATCAGCAGCGTGGCCCGCGCAGTGTTCACCTCGCGCAGGATCACGGTGCGCGCGTCGCCGGTTTCACCATCGGTGGTGGCCAGCACCGGCGCGCGCCACGGGTGCTGTTTGTCGCGCGGCGCAGCCTGCAACTCATGCCACAGCGCGCGCTCGACGGCTTCAAGCGATTCGAGGCGCGCCGGCATTGCTAACTCTCTTTGCGCAACGCCGGGAACAACACCACGTCGCGGATGCTCGGGCTGTCGGTGATGAGCATGATCAGCCGGTCGATGCCGATGCCGCAGCCGCCTGCCGGCGGCATGCCGTATTCGAGCGCGCGGATGAAATCGGCGTCGTAGTACATCGCCTCTTCGTCGCCGGCTTCCTTGTTCCTGGCCTGCGACAAAAAGCGCGCGGCCTGGTCTTCGGCGTCGTTCAACTCCGAAAAGCCATTGGCGATCTCGCGGCCGGTGGCGAAGAGTTCGAAGCGCTCGGTGATGGAAGGATCTGTGTCCGAAGCGCGCGCGAGCGGGCTCACCTCCACCGGATAGTCGGTGATGAAGGTCGGCTGCCACAGCTTGTCTTCGACCGCGGCTTCAAAGAGGCCGAATTGCAATTGCGCCAGACCCCAGTGCTTGGGCGGTTCATTGCCGAGCGACTTCAGCCTGGCGTGCAACGCAGTCGCGTCATCGGCATCGGACTCGCTCACGCCGGCATGCGCGACCAGCGAATCGCGCACCGACAGGCGCGCGAAGTGGCTCTCCAGATCGACCTCGCGCCCTTGGTACGACACGCGCGCCGAGCCGCTGGCCGCGCGCGCGGCATGGCGCAGCACCTGCTCGGTGAAGTCCATCAGATCGTGATGCGTCCAGTAGGCCGCGTAGAACTCCATCATCGTGAACTCGGGGTTGTGGCGCACCGAGATGCCTTCATTGCGGAAGTTGCGGTTGATCTCGAAGACACGCTCGAAGCCGCCGACCAACAGGCGCTTCAGGTACAACTCTGGCGCAATGCGCAGGAACATTTGTTGATCCAGCGCATTGTGGTGAGTGACGAAGGGCTTGGCGTTGGCGCCGCCGGGGATCGGGTGCAGCATCGGCGTCTCGACTTCGAGAAAACCGTGCTCGACCATGAAACTGCGGATCGACGACACCGCCTTGCTGCGCGCCACGAAGCGCGAGCGCGCCGTGTCGTCGGTCATCAGATCGACATAGCGCTGGCGGTACTTCTGCTCCTGGTCCGTCATGCCGTGAAACTTGTCGGGCAGCGGACGCAGGCTCTTCGTCAACAGACGGATCGACGTCGCCTTGACTGAGAGTTCACCGCTCTTGGTGCGAAACAGCGTGCCTTCGCAACCGAGGATGTCGCCGAGGTCCCAGCCCTTGAAGTCGGCCAGCGTGTCGGCGCCGACCGCGTCCTGCGTGATGTAGAGCTGGATGCGGCCCGACGTGTCCTGCAGCGTGGCGAAGCAGGCCTTGCCCATCACGCGCTTCAACATCATGCGGCCGGCCACGGCGACGCGGATGGCCTGCGGCTCGAGATCGACGTCTTCAGTGGCGCCGTGACGTTGGTGAAGGTCGGCGGCGTGGTGCTTGGGTTTGAAGTCGTTGGGGAAGGCGGCTTGGCCCTTGGCCTTGGCGAGGGCGCGCAGCGCGGTGAGCTTGTCGCGGCGCTCGGTGATGAGTTGGTTGTCGTCGTTGTTGTCCATGGTCGCTCGCAGAAAGAATGATGCTCGACTCGGCCGGAATTCTAGGACCGGGCTTCTGCGCGCTCCAACACTGGTGACTGTCGCTGCGATTAGCCTATGGGTCACGCACCGGCGCAGTTCCAATCCGCACGCGCTGACGGAAGGTCCGCGGCCCTCGCACGCGCACTCACGGGAAGTACTGCCAGACCTCGTTAACGGCGCCAAAGTACACCGGCGGGCCGCCTAGCAACACGAGTGATCCGTTGAATTCGACCAGCGAGCTTGCATGTCTGACGGGCAGTTCCGGGGGGACGGCAACCGGTGCGAAGTGAATGCAGTCGGGGGCATGGAAGAAGTCGTTTGAGACGTTGCCCTGCGTTCCGACTGAGCCATCCGAGACGTAGCATCCGTCGCTTGTGGCCAGCACGGAGAAGTGCGTTCGCCCAGCAAATCCCGTGTTCGCAGAGCGACGCTGCCACGTCGCACCATCTGCCGATGACCAGATGTCGGTGAACTCAACCGCTGTTTCCGAGTAGCTCACTCCTGGCGGCACCGCCTTGAGCCCACCACCGATCATCCAAATCTGTCCCTCAAACACGGCACTGCCATGGACTAACCCGCGCCCGGACCACGGCGCTTCGGCGCTCGCCTGTGTCCACGTCCGTCCATCGCGGCTCTTCCATACACTTCGCAAGCCTCGCGGGCAGCTCAATGCTGCGCTGCACTCTTCGCCCGGCCAATCCTGACCTGCATAGACAACGATCTCGCCGTTTATAGACGCGGCGTTGGGCGTGTACCGTTCTCCAAACAGCGCAGTGGCCGCTTCCTGTGTCCACCGCACGCCGTCTGGGGACGACCAAACATCTGAGTTGAGGTCGCCTCCAATGACCCACAGTCGATCGTCGTGCACCAACCATCCAGATCCGTGCCGTGCCGGCCAAGGCGCGTAGCCGAGAAACTCCCATTCGACCAAGTCCACCGTTCTCCACACTTCGTTGGTGACCGGGCCATGCAGCCAGCCGCCGAGCATGTACAGCGCGCCGCCCAGTTGGAGAAGCCCCGCGCCGTCGCGGGGGGCCCAAGTACCGGTGTGGGGCACCCGGCGCCACTGGCCGCGCTGCACAAGTTGAACTTGTCGCCGTCCGACGCCGGCGATCTCCACGGATGCCGTGTCGACCTCCCCCACGCGGCGCGTGAGTGACAGTGCTGCGGCCGCGTCCGGCAGGCCAACATGGCTTGGCCCGATGCTCACGCTGCGCAGCGTCGGAGTGGTGGCACAAGAACTGGCCATCACGACAAGAATCACGTAGCCGGTGTCTCTGACATCGACACTGGGGCAGTCCTGCACCTCTGCCGTGAGCTCCGTGACGGGAGCGTCGGCCTGAATAGGCGAGGGGGTGTCGCCAGAGGCCCCACCGCATGCTTGTAAAACCAACGCGGCAAGCACCGCGATGGGGCCCATGGTGGGCGACTGGTGTGTGAGCGGATCGAAGGATGATTGGTCAAGCATCTGGTCATCATGCGCACCCAGTCCGCTTGACGCAGCAAGCAATGGCAACTGGGCGTGTTGACATGCCGCGCATACGACACGTCAGGCAGGCATTCGCTTCCAATCGCGTGCGATCAGCGACGCCGCTTCAACGCCGAGCCGCTCCCGCGTGAATCGCTCAGTGGCAGCCTTGCATCGCACGCTCATCGCGTCGATCTCATCCGGCTGGGTTTTGAGCCGCAACAAGGCGGCAACAATCGTGTCGGCATTTCCGGCTGGCATTTGGATGCCACATCCGTGGTGCTCAAGAAACTCGCCAGCCTCGCAACGAGGCGTGACGATGCTGGGTATGCCCAAGCCGAGGTATTCCCAGACTTTTACCGGGAATGCGTCTCGGCTGACCGCGTCGTCCATGCGCAGGCACAGGCCCACATGGCAGCGCTCGATCTGGTTCATCGTCTCGTCGAAACTCAGCCGGCCCTGGAAGCGCAGGTTTGCGAGCTGGGCCGAGCGCAACGCGTCCTCCTTGCGGCCATAGCCGATGGCCACGATGTCAATGCCGTGGGGCTGCACTCGCCGCGGCACTTCGATCAGCGTGTCCACGTCCTGAAAGAATCCGAGTACGCCATGAAAGCAGGCGGTGAAGCGATCGTGCTTGATCGCGCTGCGCCGGCTCAACGACGATGGGAAGCCGTTGTAGATGCAATCGACGCGAGCATCCGGCGCCACGGATGCCACCTCGCGCGCCAGACCCTGCGTGGCCGTGATGATGCGCTGCGCACCGCGGTACATGGCCTTCGAGCGCGCTGCGAAGAAGCGGAACAGCCGTCCGCCGTCTGTGATCAGTTGCGCTTGCGCATAGGCCTGCGGGTAGATGTCGCGCACATCGAGCACGTAGGCCACACCGCGCCAGCGCGCGCGCGCGCAAATCACGAGCGCAGCCAGATAGCTCGGCGTCGAGACAAGAATCAGGTCATCGTGTGCCGCATCCTTCAGCATCGCGCGCGCGGCCCACCATCCCATGCGGAGCTCACCAACCATTCGTGCCGCCAGGCCAGCGGCGTTCTCAACCTCGGCGCGGTCGATGGCGATGATCTGTGCCCCCGCCAGCGGCGCCGGCGCTGGCGTCGTCGTGTAGATGCGGATCCTGCAATCGGCGAAGGGTTGCATTGCCTGCACCAACCCGCTGGCGACCGAAGCGCCACGCAGCGCTGCCGCGCTCGAGTACGGCGGCATGTGCTGGTAGAAAACAGCCAGCTGGCGCACCGGCTTGTTCAAATTTTGCGTCCGGGCCGTGGCTCGCGGATCGGCCACCAGATCAGAAACGCCGTTAGCCAGAAGGCGTAGTTGGAAATGAAGCCTGATGACTGCGACACCGACAGCAGCGGCGATGCGGCAATGAGAAGAAGCCGGCCACGATCGGCTGTGGAAGGACGTTTGGCCGCCAGTGCTCGCCGCAATGGCGTCAGTACGAAAACCCCAACCAACAAAGCCGTAGGTCCGAACTCGATTGCCACTTCCGCCAACGCGTTGTGCAGGCTCTGCGCTGTGACGAGTTCGTATTGCGGCAGTGACAGTGCGTACACCGAACCGGCGGGCCCCAGCCCCAGATAGCCCGTGGACTTGAAGGCTTGCAGGCCGTAGATCAGGGCGTCAGCGCGGTCGAAGATCGAGCCGCGCAGCTCGTAGGCTTCCAGATTGATGATGCGCTGCACCGGCTCGATGATCAGCGCCAGCAGGTTGATCTCCGTGTCGCCGATTTCCACCGCGTCTTCGCCCAGGTAGAGCAGCACCAGCGTCACCAGCCCGGCGAGTGCGCTCAAGCCAACCCAGGGCCGCAAGCGCAGCAGCGCACAGGCGCGCAAGATCACCAGCATCGCCAGCATCAGCGCAGTGGCGATCAGCACCGCCTTGGCATCGTTGCGCAGGTTCAGGCTGGTGACCAAGGCCAGCACCACTGCCTTGCTGATCAGCGAGGCGTCGGAGGCCAAGACGATGCACAGCACACCGCCGAGGAACAGCGCAACGTCATTCGGCGTGAAGAAAAGAGTGTTCAGCCACAGCGAGCTTTCTTCATTGACGACCGTCGGAATCTCCAGGCCCGTCAGTGCCTGCCACAGCGCGGTCATGAACACGAGCAATGTCAGCCCCATCGCGACCTTGATGAGCCGCTTGCCGGCTTCCGGATCGACTTCATGCAGCCACTTCAGCAGACCAAAGAAACACAGGAGCTGCACGTACTTTGCCAAATGGGCGAACTGCATGCCCCAGGGAACGCCGAAGAGCTTGCCGACGATCAAGCCGTAGCACGCGATGCCGACAAACACCAGCAGCCAATTGCGAAACCAGCGCAGCGACGACGCCAGCAGCACGATGACCAGCGGCGCCAGAACGTAGAAGGGCGTGACCGGCACCTCCGCGGAGGGCCGCAGCACGGCATTGCCCATCGCCAGCCAGACCACCGCATAGCCGAACCACGGCGCCATCGCCATGCGCGCGGGACGGCGCATGTTGGCGACGAGCGCGGCCGGCATGTTCATTGGTAGCGCCGCCGCTTGTGGATCGCCACCATCTTTTGCGCCAGCCGTGCATACGACGGAAAGGCGAAGTGCGAGACCGGTGGCGCGGCGATGTAGGCCGCGAACTCGGCGGCGCCGAAGCCGAGCTTCTTGCAGACGTACTCGCGGTCCTGCACGAGGTGCAGCGGGTCATAGGGCGGCTTGTCGAGCTCAGCCAGCGCCTGCTCGCGCGTGATCTCGCTGT